>JAZUDA010000041.1:0-13433 GCA_045639455.1 Clostridia bacterium
TGACCATGCGCTGGGCAATCAGCTTGTATTTTTCGGGGTCAATGGCCACGTTGTTCAAGGGATGCTCCACATAGGCGCCGCCCTCAAAGGCTTCCAGAGCCTTGATAAAGTCCCACGGAACGCCGCCGATGACCCGCTTACCGCGCACGGAAAACACGCTGATCGGTACGACCAGACCGGCGGTGGACATGCCGCCGAAAAAGCCGTACTGTTCAATCACCGCGGTCTTGGCACCGTTGCGCGCGGCCGCGATGGCGGCGATAAAGCCCGCGGGGCCGCCGCCGCAAACAACAACATCATACTTGCCTACCACAGGCACCTGAGCGGCAAAAGAAATTGTCTTCATATTGTTCCTCCAAGAAATAGCGTTTTACTCCATGTCAGTATAAGCCAACGGTGTACCTTTGTCAATACAACAAAAAACAGACGGCGGTTTATTCCGCCGTCTGCAGTAAAACGAGTTACAGCTCCAGAATCGTCCATTCGTTCCGGTCCAGACCGTCCAGCGCTGCCTGATTGCCGATGACGCAGGCGGACGCGCCTTCATAGGCCTTTTCCAGCACGGGAATCATGTCCGCCAAAGTCTCCTTGGACGTGGACAGCAGCTGGGCGCGGGTCTTGCAGCGATCTTCATAGGTTACACCGGTCAGGTAGAGAGTATCCGCGGCATCCGCCTTGCCCTCGGCACCCATGAGGGGCTCGGTAGCGGAAATGGAGCCGATAATGAATTTCTCCATGTCCGGGTTGCCCTTGCACAGGTCGGTCAGGTATTCGGTGGATTTCTTATAAACATCCGGCGTCTTGACACCATTGGGATCGCGGTAGGAGTAGAAACCGATGTTGCCGCCGGCACCGTACTGGAAGCCGGTACCGTAGGCACCGCCCTTTACACGAACCTCGTTCCACAGATAGTCAAAGGACAGAATATTAGACAGTGCGATGGAGGCACCGGTATAGGTGCCTCCGTAGGGCAAAACGTTCCCGGACAATGCCGCGTAGGAAATGCCGGCGGGAATCAGGATGGCCTCTTTAGCCTGTCCTTGATAGGGATAGTGGGCCTCCGGACAGACGGTCTTGCCTTCGGGCAGGGCACCCGCCAGACGGGCAACAAGCGCGTCATCGCACACGCCGGTGAAGCTGACGGTCATGCGGGAGGAAACCATCAGCTGCTCCTGAAGCAGGTTACAAACACGGGCGAAATCGGCCTTGTTTTCGTCGTAGGCCTTGTTCATTTTCTTCACCCACTGATAGGCGGTGAAGCCCCGGGCGGCCTCCACGGCGGCACAGGCGGCACAGGAATGGGCAGCGCTGCGGCGCATGGATACACGGTGGCCGGCCATGATGATGCCCTGGCGCATGCTGTCTTCCGTCTGCAGAAGGTTCTCGCAAATGCGCTCGTCATCCGTGAAGTCTGTTTCGGTCATCACTTCAATCATCAGCTCAATTGCGTCAGCAACCTTCTCATCCAGGGCGCTGGCGTGAACGTGAATCATGGGCAGCACCACATCAGTCTGGTTCCGGGGTGCGGGCAGCATCAGCTCGGCGGACAGGGAACCCAGACGGCTCTTGATCTCACGCTGCAGTTCCTGCGCGGAGCGGGTGCGGGTGGGCAGCACGCCGAGAAGACCGGTGGCCATATCAACCGCGGCCAGATCCTCCAGGGGCAGGTCCGCGGCGGAGAAATAGGCGTTGATATAGGTAATGCCGGACGCGGCGGACTTGCGGGTCATCACCGTGATGCCGCCGGCCTGATGGGTATCGGTGGGCAGCGCTTCCGGCTCCTTTTCGATTTCATCCAGCGTAAGATGGGGCAGCGTGGCCTTCTGCGCGGGGGTGTCGGGGGTCTTCTGCCAGGTGTCGAGGGACTCGTTCTCGGCAATCAGACGGGCGATGGTTTCCCGGTTCCAGGAGGCCTTTGCTTCGGCCAGGCGGGCTTCTTCTTCCTTGCGGGTGGCTTCGCCAAGTGTTTCGGAGGGGGTGACCAGCACCACCTGATTGTGGGCCTCGTCCAGCAGGGCTTCCGCCAGCAGATCCTCAAAGTAGGAGGTGTTCAGTTTCTCACGCAAGGCGGCAAAGGTCTCCGCCTGCTCCAGATACATGGCGGGATCGCCGCCGTACAGCCAGGAGCTCATGGCTTCGATGGCATTCAAGAGGCCCTGGGGCTCTTCATGCTCCCGGTTGTGGAACTCCATCCGGTTAATGGAGGCTTCCAGCTCTTTGCGGTCGATGCCCTCGGCCACCAGCTTCTTCGCGGTGTCGCGAATTACGGATAGGATGGCGTCCTTACGGTCGGCCTCCGTGTTGCGGGCATACGCCACAACGGCCTCCTGGTACACGCCATCCATCAGCTCCAGGGAGAAATCCTGCGCCAGCTTGGCAGAGAGAATGGCCTTGTTGAAGGGAGCCTCGTTGCTGCCGGCGACGGCATCAAACAGCACACCCAGCGCGATGTTCTTTTCTTTTTCGTCCCAGCGGGAAATCAGCTTGCCGGCGGCCAGCTGGCACTTTTCAGCGGTGTCCTCACCGGGTGCCACTTCGTACTCCATCTGCCGGAAAGCGCCGGGGGTGGGGATCTGCTGGACAATCCGGATGCCGGGGTTGCATACGTCGTAGTGGCTCAGGTAGTCCTCGTCCATCAGCTTCAGCGTTTTTTCGATGGGCAGATCACCGTCCAGGAAAATCAGCGCGTTGGAAGGATGGTAGAACTTGGTGTGGGTCGCCTTGAACTGTTCGTAGGTCAAATCGGGAATATGCCGGGGCGCGCCGCCGGACTCATGGGAATAGCAGGTGTCAGGGAAGAGCATCTGCTCCAGCCCCATGCTGGTGACCCGGTCCACGGAGGAATAGGCACCCTTCATTTCGTTGAAAACAACGCCCTTGTAGGTGGGCATGTCGTCTTCCTTGCGGATTTCGTAGTGCCAGCCTTCCTGCCGGAAAATATTGGGGTTGGTATACAAGGCGGGGGCAAACACCGCGTCCAGATAGACCTCCGTTAGGTGAAGAAAGTCCGCCTCATTCCGGCTGGAAATGGGGTACATGGTCTTGTCTTCAAAGGTGATGGCGTTCAGGAAGGTGTGCAGGCTGCCCTTGAGCAGGTCAACAAAGGGCTCCTTCAGGGGAAACTTTTCGGAGCCGCACAGCACGGAATGCTCCAGAATGTGGAACACGCCGGTATCGTCCCACGGCACGGTCTTGAAGGCAATGGAAAACAGCTTGTTGGGGTCATCCCGCTTCAGCCAGGCAAGCCGAGCGCCGGACTTGGTGTGCGCCATTTCAATCAGCGTGGCATCCAGCTCCGCAATCTGGCGGACGCGGGTCACAGTGAAGCCGTGAAGCGTCTGGCCGATATTCATTGAGCGGCCTCCAGTCTCGCAATCCCGTTATCAATGCGGCGCAGAGTCTCCTCGCGGCCAAGCAGATAAGCGATTTCCACGGCACCGCCGGGGGTGCTCATCTGGCCGGAGATGGCGACGCGCATGGGCCACATCACAACGCCGGTCTTTACGCCGGCCTCGGTGATGGCGTTCATCAGCGTATCATGGATGGCGGTCTCGGTCCACTCCGGCAGGTTCTCCAGGATGGGCTTGACCATCTTCAGAGAGGCGAGGGAGTTTTCCAAAGTAGTCTTCATTTTCTTGTGGATGTACAGTTCGTTATCGTATTCGGGCAGATCCGCCAGGAAGCGAATCATGTCGGGCACCCGGTTGAACACCTCGGTACGGCCCTGCATCAGCTCGGCCAGGCGGTGATAGTCCATATTCTTGCCGGCCAGTACCTGATCAAACCAGGGCGTTGCGGTCTCCAGATATTTTTCAGGTGCCATCTGGGCAATGTAGTGGGCATTGAACCAGTTCAGCTTTTCCACATCGAAAATGCCGGGAGCCTTGTTCAGGCGGGTGATGTCGAAGGTATCCACCAGCTCGTCCATGGTGAAGAATTCGCGGTCGTCGCCGGGGTTCCAGCCGACCAGCACCAGATAGTTGATCAGTGCGTCCTTCACATAGCCCTTGGCGATGAAGTCGGAATAATAGGCATCGCCGTCTCGCTTGCTTAGCTTGTGCTGGGCGTCGCGCATAACGGTGGTCAGGTGAACATAGGTGGGAATTTCCCAGCCGAAGGCGTTGTACAAGTAGTTGTACTTGGGGGTGGAGGAGATGTACTCCATGCCGCGCATGACGTGGGTGATGCCCATCAGGTGGTCGTCAATCACGTTGGCGAAGTTGTAGGTGGGCATGCCGTCCGCCTTGATCAGTACCATGTCGTCCATGGTATCCGCGTTGCGGAAGGTCATGTGGCCGAACACCACATCATCGTAGGAAGTTTCACCTTCGGTGGGGGCGTTCATGCGGATGACGTAGGGCATGCCGGCATCCAAACGGGCCTGAACCTCTTCCTTGGTCAGGGACAGGCACTTCTTGTCGTACTTCCATACGCCGCCGGCGGCCTTGGCGGCCTCGCGGCGCTCGTCCAGCTCCTCCTCGGTACAGAAGCAGTAGTAGGCATAGCCCTTTTCCACAAGCTCCTGAGCGTAGGGCAGGTACAGGCTCTTCCGCTCGGACTGGACATAGGGGCCGTAATCGCCGCCTACATCGGGACCTTCGTCCCAATTCATGCCGCAGCCGCGCAGAGTATCGTAAATGACCTCGGTCGCGCCTTCAACGAAGCGCTCCTGGTCGGTGTCTTCAATACGGAGAATGAATTTGCCGCCCATCTTGCGGGCGTAGAGATAGTTATACAGCGCCGTGCGCAGGCCGCCCAGGTGCATAAAGCCTGTGGGGCTGGGGGCGAAACGGGTACGTACTTCCATTGCGGTATTCCTCTCAATCAATTATTTGGCGGCCTTGGCGAAGGAATCCTTCAGGCCTACGGTACGGTTATAGACGGGCAGCTCGGGGGTGGAATCCTTATCCTTGCAGAAGTATCCGCTGCGCAGGAACTGCCAGGTGGCACCGGTTTCCACGTCACGCACGCAGGGCTCGGCGTAGCCGTGCACCACTTCCAGGCTGTTGGGGTTCAGGCTGGCAATCATGCGGGCGGTCTTGTCCATGGTTTCATCCTCGTCTTCGGGGATTTCTTCCGCCAGCAGCGGGTCGTACAGACGGCCCTCGAAGGGTACGCAGTCGGCGGCGTTGACCCAGTGGAGGGTCTTGCCCTTGATCTTGCGGTCCGCGCCGGGAGTGCCGGAGGCGGTATCGAAGTCCACAGTGCAGCGCACCTCGGTCACGTTTCCGTTTTCGTCCTTCACGCAGTCATCGCAGCGGACGATGTAGGCCCCCTTCAAGCGGACTTCATTGCCGGGGAACATGCGCTGATACTTCTTGGCGGGAACCTCCATAAAGTCGTCCTGCTCAATATACAGCTCCCGGCCGAAGGTGACCTCATGGGTGCCCATCTCGGGATGGTCGGGATGGTTTTCCATGGTCAGGGTCTTGGTTTCACCCTCCGGCCAGTTGGTCAGCACCACCTTCAGGGGACGGAGGACCGCCATGGCGCGGGGTGCCTTGTCGCCCAGGTCTTCCCGGACGCAGTGCTCCAGCACGGCGGCGTCCACAATGGAGTCCGCCTTGCTCATGCCGATGGTATCCACAAAGTTGCGGATGGAGGCGGGGGTATAGCCGCGGCGGCGCATGCCGCGCAGGGTGGGCATCCGGGGATCGTCCCAGCCGGACACATATCCGCCCTCCACCAGGGCGCGCAGATAGCGCTTGCTCATGATGGTGCGGGTCATGTTCAGACGGGAGAACTCGATCTGCCGGGGATGGCCGGGCAGCATATTGGCCGCGTTGGTCACAACCCAATCATACAGGGGACGGTGAATTTCATATTCCAGGGAGCACATCGAATGGGTAATCTGCTCCATGGCATCGCCGATGGGATGGGCAAAGTCATACATGGGGTAGATGCACCATTTGTTGCCGGTGCGCCAGTGTTCCTTGTACAGGATACGGTACATGGCGGGGTCGCGCATGACGATGTTGGGGGAGGCCATGTCGATCTTCATGCGCAGGGTCAGCGTGCCCTCGGCAAACTCGCCCGCCCGCATGCGGCGGAACAGGTCCAGGCTTTCTTCCGCGGGACGGTCGCGCCAGGGGCTGTTCTTGCCGGGCTCGGTCAGGGTGCCGCGGTAGGCGCGCATTTCGTCCTTGTTCAGTTCGTCCACGTAGGCAAGACCGCGCTTGATCCAGTCCTCGGCGATTTCGTAGCACTTGTCATAATAGTCGGAGGCGTAGAACAATCCGCCGGTGTAGTCAAAGCCCAGCCAGTGGATATCCTCGCAGATGGCGTTCACGAATTCGGTGTCTTCCTTGGCGGGATTGGTATCGTCAAAGCGCAGGTTGCACTTGCCGCCGTATTTTTCGGCGGTGAGGAAGTCCATAATCAGGGCCTTGCAGTGACCGATGTGCATATAGCCGTTGGGTTCGGGAGGAAAACGGGTATGGACACCGTCATAACGGCCGCTGTTCAGGTCTTCGGTAATGGCGTCCCAGATAAAATTGGAACGGGGGCTTTCATTCTCTGCCATGGTAGTACTCTTCCTTTCGGTTGCTTGATTACAGAGGACGGATCAGGATGAAGGGCGTCAGCTCGTCGCCCTGGCCGGAAGGATTGTCCTTCATGGCGTCCTGAATCTGGTCGTCGGTCAACGGGAAACGGGTGCCTTTGCCCAACTGGTTCTGGTCAAAGTCGTTGGCATCCATGATGACGGTGGGCACGCCGGTTTCTTTTTCCAGCGCGTCACACAGCTCTACCGGGTGATCTGGGTTGATAATGCCCATGGTATGGTACACTTCAAAAGAGGAATCCGGGTAGAAGCCGTCGATGCCCGCCACGCCGTGGCCACAGATTTTGTAGAACAGGCCCTTCACGCCGAAAGGACGGGTCACGGCAGACACGGCCGCCGCGAACAGTACCCGGGGCAGGCCACAGATTTCGATGACCATCTGCATCTTGTAGGGCTGGTGCATGCCGATGCCGGTGGAATTGTGGCCGGCGAAGGGGGAGAGCAGCTTGGCCCAGAAGCCGGGATGGGTGTCGTCCAGCGTGCGCACGTTGCGGGTGCACATGCCCATGACCTTAGCGGTGAAGGACAGCACGTCCCCGGGTTGATACAGGGGCAGCACATACTTGCGAACCAGGTCCGCTTGGCTTTCACCCACCTGAACAAAGTGGGTCTGGATGGCGAAACGGCTGTACTTGCGGCCGTCTTTGCCCTCGATGACGCCACGGTCAAAATAGGTCACGCCGTTTTCCACGCGGCGCTGTTCCTCGAGATTGCGGGAAGTGTGTTCACCCATTTTCATTTGCCTCCAACTTATATATTATCAAAGAAAGGTTTATTTTCTTCATCCTCCAGCACATCCATGTCGGAGAAGTGGAGCTTGGTCGGCTTTGTCATCAGGTACTTGAGAATGTCGTCCATGCGGACGCTTTCGGTGAAGGTAACCAGGCTGAAGGACACGCCGTGCCGCTTGGCCCGGCCCGTCCGTCCGATACGGTGCAGGTAGTACTCATTTTCGTTGGGCAGGTCGTAATTGATGACGGCTTCCACATCGTCCACGTCAATGCCGCGGGCAGCCACGTCCGTGGCCACCAGGATGGGGAAGCGCCCTTTGCGGTAGCCCTCCATCACCCTGCTGCGCTCGCCCTGCTTCATATCGCCGTTGAGACATTCGGCCTCGTAGCCGTTCTTTTTCAGCTTGTCGGCAAGGCGGCGGCTCATGTCCTTGGTGTTGCAGAAAATCATCACCCGGCCGTACACGTCCGCGTCCAGCAGATACAGCAGGTTGTCCAGCTTCTTTTCCCGCTGGGTGTCGATGACATACTGGGTAATCCTGGGCCTGTTTTCCTGCGTGGCGGGGATGTTGACCTCCACCGGTTCATGCTGGTATTTCCAGGCGATGGTCATTACGTCCCGGTTGGTGGTGGCGGAAAACAACACCAGCTGCCTGTTCGGGTCGGTACGCTCGATAATGCCGGTCACGTCCTTGACGAAGCCCATTTCCAGCATTTCGTCCGCCTCGTCCAGTACCATGGTATGCACCGCGTCCAGGCGAATATTGCCCCGGTGCATATGGTCCAGCAGGCGGCCCGGGGTGGCCACAATGATCTGCGGCTTTTTCTTCAGCTGGTTCAGCTGCTTAACGATGGGCTGTCCACCGTAAATCACGGCAATGCGCACCTGCGGGATAAAGTGGGCCAGTTCCCGCAATTCATCCGCGATTTGCATGGCCAGCTCCCGGGTGGGGGCAAGCACGACTTCCTGAATCCGGTTGTCGCTCAGGTTCACATACTCCAGCATGGGGATGCCGAAGGCGCAGGTCTTGCCGGTGCCGGTAGGGGCGACGGCGAAGATGTCCTGCCCGGCCATCATCAGGGGAATCGTTTTTTGCTGCACGGGGGTCGTTTCGCGGAACCCCATGCGGTCAACGGCCTGCAGTATTTCTTTACTCAGGTCCAGCTCGGTAAACGAGGGATGCTCGCTGCTCAAATCGAAAGAACTCCTTTGTCAGTCGTGGTAGGCCCGGATGGCGCGGCTCAGCTGATCCGGACAGGAAGTATCGCCCCGACAGGGAATCCCCTCCAACAGATTCGCCACTTCGTCCGCCTTGCGGCCGATCACCATGGTTGCCAGGCCCTTTGTGTTGCCGCGGCAGCCGTTGACGATTTCGCACTTGGTAATGATTCCGTCCTTGATTTCCAGATTGATCTGGGTGGAACAGGTACCGCGGGTCTTATATTGAAACATCCGGGAAATCCTCCTTCAGGGCAAAAATATACATATATAGTATAACAGATTTTCCCCTCCTTTGCAAACCGGGACAGAGGATTTTTGGAAAAAAACAAAAGGATTTTTGACAGAATGTTACAGATTTTTTGCGGTTTCGGGTTCTTCACTGTAGCCTTTTGGCCTGCTGTGTGGTATTATATAAAGTGAATTGTTATCGTAATGAAAGGATGACGACGAATGGAACGGAAAGATTCGGTGGTACTGATTCCCTCTTTGGAGCCGGATGACAGGCTGCCTGCGTATATTGACCGCCTGAAGGAGCACGGTCTGGAGCGGATTATTGTGGTGGATGACGGCTCCGGCGATAATTACCGCGGCATTTTTGACGATATCGCTTCCCGCGAAGGTGTTACGGTGCTGACCCATCCGGTGAACCGGGGCAAGGGTGCCGCGCTGCGTACCGGCTACGAGTACCTGATGCGGGATAAGCCCTGCGCCGGTGTAATTACCGCCGACGCGGACGGCCAGCATACGGCGGAGGATGTGGCGGCACTGGCGGACGCACTGGCCAAGGGCGGCGAAAGCGTGCTGCTGGGCGTGCGTGATTTTAGCCAAAAGGGCGTGCCGTGGAAGAGCTTTTGCGGTAATCGTCTGACCACGTTCTTCTTCTTCCTGGCCAGCGGCCGCTGGGTAACGGATACCCAGACCGGCCTTCGGGCGTTTCCCGCGTCCCTCCTGCAGTATATGACGGAAATCGACGGGGACCGGTACGAATATGAGATGAACGTGCTGCTGTGCTGCGCCCGGGACAGGATTCCCTTTGTGACGCTGCCCATCACCACCGTGTACGAAAATAACAACGAAGGCAGCCATTTCCATCCCTTCCGGGATTCCTGGCGAATTTACAAAATCATTCTGCGACAGATTGGCCGCTTCCTTCTGTCCTCGGTACTTTCGACAGTGCTGGACTTCCTGATTTGCTTCCTGCTGTATGAGGTTCTGCGTCCCCTCTTCGCCGTGGAGGCCACGAAGGAACTGGTCGCTATGGTAATTGCCCGCGTGGCCTCGGCCACGTTCAACTTCTTCCTGAATAAGGACTTCGTGTTCAAGGTGAAGAAAGGCGGAAAGCACGCGCTGCTGAAGTTCTTCGCCCTGTGTGTCGGGGTATTCCTGGCCCAGTTCTGCATGCTGCGGCTGCTCCACGGTGTCATCGGCATCGGCGAGCGACTGGCGACCGTCATTGGCAACGTGATTATTTTCTTCCCCAACTACCATATTCAGCAGCACTGGATTTTTGGTAAAAACGAAAAGGAGAAAAACGCATGAAAAAGTTTCTGACCGCTCTGCTGGTTCTGCTTACCGTTGCGGGCGCCCTGTCCCTGTCCTTTGCTATGCCCTCCGGCATTCTGACCGATGCGGCACAGGAAGCCTATATGGAGGCGCAGATGGGCGATGACGATTTCTTTGACCCGGATCTGTTTCTGAAGAACACCGTATCCTGCGGTATGTCCGGCGGCGGTGTACCGGATGACTTTGAGGATTTTGCCCCGGAGGGCACCTATGATTTGCCTTGGGACACCTCCGAAGGCATGACGCTGAACCCGGAGGGCTTTACGGAAAACGGATACCGGGACGATTCCGTGGTGGTAGAGGTATATAACGATTTCGTCAACGACTCCATCGTTCATGTGGCCTATATCAAGGTGGCCAGCCCCACCCAGCTGCGTACCAAGGTGGCGGGCAGCACCCAGTACACCTCCGTGATGGCGAAAAAGGTGAACGCCGTTGTGGCCATCAACGGGGACTACTATACCGACCGGGACGGCGGCGTGATCGTCCGTCAGGGCAAGAGCGCACGTCAGCAGAAGAACTCCTCCAAGGACTCGCTGCTGATTGACAAGAACGGTGATTTCCATATCGTCAAGGCAGGGGACTCGAAGGGGCTTGCCGCGGCGGTGAAGTGCGAGGCGGGAATCGCCAACGCCTTCTACTTCGGCCCGGCGTATATCATCGATGGGGAAATCCAGCCTACGCCTGCCAAGTACGCCTTCCAGATGGATTCCGCCCAGCCCCGAACCGCGATTGGGCAGGTGGGCCCGCTGACCTATGTGTTTGTCACCGTGGAAGGGCGTCAATCCGGCCGCAGCGAGGGTATGGATTACGATCAGATGGCCGCCTATATGGCGGAGTTGGGCTGCGTTCAGGCGTTCAACCTGGACGGCGGCAACTCCTCCACCTTTGTCTTCAACGGTACGGTGTACCGCGGGCAGAACGCCAAGGAACGAGACGTGAAGGATATTATTTACATTGCCGGCGCGGTGGATCCCGCCTCCTGGCAGTAAGGAGTACATCATGCTGACAGATTCCGTAACGCTGTCGGTTTTCGGCGTTTCCGTTTACGCCTACGGCCTTATCGCAGGCGGCGCGTTCCTGCTGTGGGCGCTTGTAACGTCCCTGCTGTGCCGCCACCGTCAGGGCGGGCTTGAAACGGCACTGTTTGTGTTCGCCTCGCTGGTACTGGGCTTTGTCTGCTCCCGCGCGGTATACTGCCTGGGCAGCATCCCGTACTATGTGATTTCCATGCGGGACGCGGGGCTGATGCTTCGTTTCTGGGACGGCGGTTATTCGCTGATCGGCGCCTTCCTGGGCGTGGGCCTTGCGGCGGCGATTGTTGGAAAGGCGACAAAGAAGCCTGCTCTCCGCTTCCTGGACGGGGCGGCCGTGGCTGCGCCGCTGTTCGTGTGCGGTATCCGCATCGCGGAGCATTTTACTAAGCTGGGCTTCGGCCGCGTGGTGGAAGGGGACTGGCTCCCGTCCTTCCTGACCCTGGTGGATGAGGAGTGGGAAATGACGGAGTATGCCGTGTACCGGATGGAAGCCGGCTGCGCCTTTATCATCTTTATCATCATGGCCTGGCAGCTGGTCGTCAGCCGCAAGTCCCGCCGTCGGGGCGATATGGCTTTCCTGTTTATGGTACTTTTCGGCTCCCTGCAGACCCTGTTGGAGAGCTGGTGCAAGGACGGTCACATGGTCATCCACTTTATCAAGGTATCCCAGCTGGCATCCCTGTTGCTGGTGATGGCCGCGGCGATCGTATGGACGAAGCGGTATGTGGCCATCCGCGGACGGAACACCGGGCTGCTGCTGGCATGGATTGGTTTCTTTGCCCTTGCCGGCGCGGCGGTTTTCCTGGAGTTCAAGGCGGACCGTTGGGAAAATCAGTTACTGGTCTACAGCCTCTTTGCCCTGTGCGTGGCCTACTGGCTGGCGTTCCCGCTGACCGTATGGCATAAACTGAAAAAGACCGTCTATCGGGAGGATACCATCGGCGTCCGGATTGGAGTTGCAGAATAATATGGAACACGCATTGATTGAACGGATTAACGAGCTGGCCCGCAAGAGCCGCTCGGAGGGCCTGACTGCCGAGGAAAAGGCAGAGCAGCAGGCGCTGCGCAGCCAATATCTGAAGGAATTCCGTCAGGGCATGGAGGCCATGCTGGAGGGTGTGAGGCTTCAGCGGCCGGACGGGACAATCCAGCCCCTGCAGAAGAAGGAAACGAAGGAGAACAAGCAATGACGACATATATGCTGAACCGGGAAATCCCCGTAACCGGTGAATATGAAGTGGTGGTCTGCGGCGGCGGCCCCGGCGGCTTCGCGGCTTCCGTGGCGGCAGCGCGTTCCGGCTGCCGGACGGTGCTGATTGAAAAATATTCCTTCCTCGGCGGTACCGCCACCGGCGGGTATGTGAACCCCATCAGCCGGTATAACCTGGACGGACGCCGGGTGGTGGGCGGCATTTCCTGGGAGCTGGTGGAGCGGCTTACCGCCTTGGGCGCCGCACAGGCGGAGCTGCCCAAGGGACATGTGTCCTACGATGGCGAGGTGTATAAGCTGGTGGCCCAGCGCATGGCGCAGGAGGCCGGCGTAACGCTGATGACCAATACAGTCGTGGCGGATGTGGTGTGTGAGGGCAATACCGTGACGGGCATCGTGGCTGTCAATAAGGGCGGCATGCAGGTCGTCCGCGGAAAGATTTTCATTGACGGCACAGGCGATGCGGACCTGTTCTTCCGTGCCGGCGCCCCGATGCTTGAGGGAAGCGGCAATCTGCAGCCCATGTCCATGTGCTTCCTGCTGGACAATGTGGATACCTCCACCGACCTGTTGAAAAACTATATCCATCACGATGGCCTCCACGGCGCGTCCAAGCAAATGGAGATTTTCCAATATCTGGAAAGCCTGAAGGAGACCCGTTACGTGCCCATGTTCGGCGGCCCCTGGTTCAACACCACTATGCATGAGAATCAGGTGGCGGTGAATATCACCCGCTCCGCCACAGACGCTACCGATCCGGAGGCACTGACGAAGGCCGAGTGCAAGATGCGCGAGGATGCCTTCACGCTGATTGACCTGCTGAAGGAGCGGTATCCGGAGTTCAAAAACGCCTTCATCGCCGCTACCGCGGTCAACGGCGGCGTGCGGGAAACGCGGCATATCCGGGGCATCCGTACCCTGACGGGCGAGGATATGCGTACCGGCAGCGTGACGGATGAGGCCATCGCTCTGTGCGCTCATCCGGTGGACGTCCATTCCTCCACCGACAATACCCAGACAGCTACGGAGCTGCGTTCTCCCTGCGGCATTCCTTACGGCTGCATGGTGACGCCGGGCTTCCCCAACCTGCTTTGCGCGGGCCGCACGG
>JAZUDA010000042.1:0-2057 GCA_045639455.1 Clostridia bacterium
CTTCAACCACAGGGGCTGGGTATCGTTCAGCTGCTCGGGCTGGGGCATCTTCACGGTCTCCGGCTGATCATCGGTAGCAGGGACGGTTTCGGGCTTGGCGTTGCAGTCCTCCAGATAGACAGGTACGCTCATATAGCCGCAGTACTTTTCCAGTACCTCACGGACGCGGCTGACCTCCAGAAACTCTTTTTCCTCTTCGCTTACAGTCAGGGTAATGATGGTACCGTGGCTGTCCTTCTCCGCGTCATCCATGGTGAAGGCCATACCGTCGGCACTTTCCCACTGCACGGCGTTTTCACCGTCCCGGTAGGTACGGGTCAGGATGTTCACCTTGTCGGATACCATGAAGGCGGAGTAGAAGCCGAGGCCGAAGTGACCGATAATGCCGCCCTTTTCTTCGCCTGTATAGTTCTTTACAAACTCTTCCGCGCCAGAGAAGGCAACCTGGTTGATATACTTTTCCACTTCATCGGCACTCATGCCGATGCCGTTATCGGCGAAGCGCAGTACGCCATGCTCCTTGTCCACCTGCACAGTAACACGAAAGTCCTCCTCTGCGCCGGGGCAGAGCAGCTTGTACTTGGTGATTGCGTCTACGCCGTTGGATACCAGTTCACGGATAAAAATGTCTTTGTCGGAATACAGCCAGCGCTTGATGATGGGCATCATATTTTGTGCGTGAATAGAAATATCGCCCTGTTTCATTGGGAATCGCCTCCGAATAAATCTGTTTGGAAAGACATTTGTCTTTCTTTGACTATTATACCACTTTCGTACGGGAATGCAAGCAATTCGGGAGGAAATTCTGCGCTGAACTCAGCGAATGAGACTTAAACCATCAGGAATTCGTTTTCCTGTTCGATATAGCGGCAGAAGAGAAAGATGCCGCAGACCATCTCAGGAGAGAGTGAGACAACCGTCTCCGCGTTCCATCCTCCTGCAAGACCACGATGGATGATTCGCAGCACTGTTTTCCCGTTGTTGTCGGAAAGCATGTAGTTCTGGCTGTTTTGCATCACAAGAGTATATTCCTTCCCTTGCATTGTCACAGAGGCATGATCCACTCTTGGTACGCGGTTGATTGGCCACCCTGCAATGACCGGGTCTTCACCCTCAGCATAACCGGGGTTAGCTACAGCGACCGGAACGGCGTTCCTGTCCATCAAAACGTATTGAGTATCCTGCACGGTAAGGGTGCCTTCGGAAGGAACGGCTTTGTGGATTTCACTTTGCAGCAGACAAATGCCGTCAGGGGAGAGGATTGTCTTTTCGGTACCGGAGAATCTGCCCCTGATATTGGCAAAGATACGGGTTTTTGTTTCGTCATATACGGTTCCGCCGGCAATGATATATCGCATAATATCCCTCCTGTCAGAAGATTGAAAACAGTAAGCAGCCAACTACTCCGGCCCCAAGCATGACATAAATCGGGCTGATCTTCCATTTTCGCAGAATGAGCAGCGCTATTGCGAAAATGGCGGCCGAAACAGGGCTGAAGCCTGAAAAATCCGCGGGCATCGAACGCGTGCCGAAAAAAGAAAGCATCAGGATGGTCAACCCGGCGGAGGCAATCATGGCAATGACGGCTGGCCGAAGCCCTGCCAGCACACCCTGCACCATGGTAAGCCCACGGAAGCGGTAGTACGCCCAGGCCAGTGTCAGAACGATGATGAAGGACGGCAGTACGCAGCCCAGTGTGGCGATTACAGCCCCGGGAAAACCGGCCACCCTTATACCTACGAAGGTAGCGGAATTGATGGCAATGGGGCCGGGTGTCATTTCGGCAATGGTCATGATGTCTGTAAACTGGGTCATGGTCAGCCATTCGTGCATGTCTACCACCTGATGCTGTATCAGCGGCATTGCGGCATACCCGCCGCCGATACTGAACAGACCGATTTGGAAGAAACTCCAAAGCAGTTCAAAATAGATCATTTCAACGTGGCCCCTTTCTTCATCCGTACAACGGTATCGATTACGCCGATGACGCCGCAGATCAGGATAATCAGAATGATGTTCACGTTCAGCCAGCGGACTGCAGCAAAGGCCGCAAGCAG
>JAZUDA010000043.1:0-2902 GCA_045639455.1 Clostridia bacterium
CCGACTTGGCTGCATTGTTCTGAACGTGGCCACCTGTGCTGCTATCGCGGATGCCGTGATTGACGGAAAGCCACTGATCAGCCGCATTACGACCGTTACCGGTGCTGTCCGGAAGCCCGCGAACCTGCACCTGCGCGTCGGCACCATTCTGGAGGATGTCATCGGCGAGTGCGGCGGCTTCTCCTATGAATGGGGCAAGATCTTCTTCGGCGGCGCTATGACAGGCATGTGCGTGCCCAACCAGCAGGTGCCCATCGCCAAGTCTACAGGCGGCATCGTGGTATTTACCTACGACGAGGCAAGATCCGTTGAGGAAGGTCCCTGCATTCGTTGCGGCAAGTGTGTCAGCGTTTGTCCCATCGGTTTGAATCCGTATCAAATCAAGGTTGCTGCGGACGCAGATGATTTGGAGACAGCGAAAAAACTTCACGTGATGGATTGCATCCTTTGCGGCAGCTGCTCCTACGAATGTCCCGCCCGCCGGTGGCTGACAGCGTCTTTCAAGATTGCAAAAGCAAAAATCAGCGCCCAAGCGAAGGCGAAGGGAGGTAGCGGAAAATGAGCCTGATTCTTTCCACCGCGCCGCATACGCGCACAAACCGCACCACGGCCCGTCTGATGGGCAATGTGCTTCTTTCTTTGGTTCCCTGTACCGTTGCCGCAGTTTATTTCTATGGCTTTTTCGCACTGGTTTCCATTGCGATTTCGGTTGCTTCGGCAATCGGGGCGGAGTATCTCTGGTGTCTGTTTTCCGGGCGCAAGTGCCGTATCAACGACCTGTCCGCGGCTGTAACCGGCCTCCTGTTGGCGCTTTGCATTTCTCCCAAGGCGCCCTGGTGGATTTACATTGTGGGTTCCGCCTTTGCCATCATTATTGTAAAGCAGCTTTTCGGCGGTATCGGCGATAATTTCCTGAACCCCGCGCTGGCCGCCCGTGCCGTTCTGTTGGCATCCTGGCCGGCAATTCTGACCACTCATATACTGCCCGCCACGGAAGGCACGCTGTCCATGACCGATGCCGTGACCTCCGCCACACAGCTGGCAACCGGCGCCTATTCCCTGAAGGAACTGTTCTTTGGAAGCGTTCCCGGCGCGATGGGTGAGACCTGCAAGCTTGCGATTCTCATTGGCTTTGTGATTCTGCTTGCCACCAAAACGATTACCTGGCGCATTCCTGTTATCAGCATCGCGTCCGCCTTTGTGTTGGATTTCCTGCTGGGCATCGGTAACGGCTTTTCCCAGGCGTTGAACGCTTCCCTTGTCAACATTCTCTCCGGCGGTCTCCTGTTCGGTGCGGTGTTTATGGCGACTGACTATACGACCAGCCCTATGAAGCCTTTGTCCCAAGCAATCTACGCCGCCGGTTTCGGTGTGCTGTCGATTCTGATTCGTCATTTCGGCGCGTATCCCGAGGGCGTTACCTATGCCATCCTGCTGATGAATATCGTCACGCCGCTGCTTGACCGTATGATTCCTTCCAAAATTTACGGCTACAAGCGCAAGAAGAAGGAGGCTTGAGACTGATGAGCAATGAACGCAAATCTCTCGGCGCCATTCTGAAGAATGGCTTGCTGGATGAAAATCCGACTTTTCGCCTGGTGCTTGGCACGTGCCCCACACTGGCTGTGACGACAAGTGCCATCAACGGCCTGGGCATGGGCATTGCCACTACCTTCGTTCTGCTTGGGTCCAATGTGGTCATTTCCCTGCTTCGCAAGGCGATTCCCAACAAGGTCCGTATTCCTGCCTTCGTTGTGATTATCGCTTCCTTCGTTACGATGGTATCCATGCTGCTTCAGGCGTATGTGCCGTCGCTGTATGAATCCCTGGGTATCTTCATTCCGCTGATTGTTGTCAACTGCATCATTCTGGCCCGCGCCGAGGCGTTTGCCAGTAAGAATCCTGTCATTGATTCCGCGGCGGACGGCCTGGGCATGGGGCTTGGCTTTACCGCGGCGTTGACGATGATCGGCACCATCCGGGAGTTGATTGGCAGCGGTTCCGTGTTCGGTATGTCCGTGTTCGGTGCGTCCTTCCAGCCCATGCTGCTGTTTGTAATGGCACCCGGCGGATTTATGACCTTTGGTCTGCTGCTTGGTATCATCAATGCTTTGACCAACCGCGCCGCTGACAGACGCCGTGAAAAGGGGGAAAGCACGAATGAATAATCCTAATATTTTGCTGTTCTTCTTCAGCTGCGTTCTGACAAATAACTTTATTTTCTCCAAGTTTCTCGGCTGCTGCCCATTCCTGGGCGTATCCGGAAAGATTAAGACAGCCGCCAGCATGGGCATTGCTGTTACCTTCGATATGACGCTTGCTTCGTTGGTTTGCTGGCTTGTGTATCATTTTCTGCTGGTTCCGCTGGAACTGGAATATATGCAGACGATTGCCTTTATTCTCTGCATTGCGGCGTTGGTACAGTTTGTTGAGCTTTTCCTGAAGAAGAAGATTCCTGCGATTCACCGTGCCATGGGTATCTATCTGCCCTTGATTACCACCAACTGCGCAGTACTGGGCGTAGCGACTCTGAACGTAACGAAAGGCTATAATCTTCTGTATTCTGTGCTGAACGGTACTTTCTCCGCACTCGGCTTCACTATGGCGATTGTCCTGATGGCCGGTGTCCGTGAACGTCTTGAAAGCAGCAAGATTCCCGCCTGCATGAAGGGCTTCCCAATCAGTCTTGTTACTGCTGGCCTGATGGCGATTGCCTTCCTTGGCTTCAGCGGTATGGTGTAAGGGGGAGAGATAAGCATGAATATTCTTTACGCCGCGCTCGTACTGGGCGCATTAAGTCTGATTTTCGGCCTTGCGCTGACCTTTGCGGCCAAGGCCTTCCATGTGGACGTGGATGAGCGTGTGGAAAAGGTTCGCGGCTGTCTCGGCGGCGCGAACTGCG
>JAZUDA010000044.1:0-5151 GCA_045639455.1 Clostridia bacterium
TGATGTTGATCTGGCCGTGGTCGGATACGACAAAGATATCCGTGGAGTCCTCAATGCCGGCCTCACGCACGGCCAGCAGGATCCAGCCCAGCCAGGCATCCACCTGCGCCAGCGCCTGGTCGACAACCGGGCTGAACACGCCGCTGACATGGCGGGCGTGATCCACATTGGCGGGGTGCAGCATCAGCAGATTGGGCTTGAACTTGCGGATGATATCCGCGGCGCAGCAATGCTCGAAGTCCTCCAGCATGGGGCTGGAGCGCTTCATGCCGTCCAGCATATGGATGTTGGGCTTGATGATTTCGGAAATGGTCTCCGGACTGCAGCCGCTGTCCAGCAGCAGCTCCTCATTGAAGGGACCGTTGAAGGGGGGCCAGTTGACCAGATAATCGATGCTCTTGTGGCGGCAGGTCACGGGCCAGATAATGGCGCCTGACGTCATGCCGGCATCGTGGGCGGCATCGAAAATATCCCGCACCTTCACAGCGTCGTTGTACCATTCCCACTCGCTCTTCAGCTCATTCAGAATGGGCTTTTCGTTGTTGGTGATGCCGTGCTTGCCGCAGGTCACGCCTGTCCGCATGGAGGTGTGGCAGGGATAGGTGACGGAGGGGTACACCGTCCGGACCTTTTCCACAACGGCCGCCTTGGGCAGGACGGAGCCGAAGTTGGGGAGGGATGCCAGGGTCTGAATATCCTCAAAGACCATGGCATCCTCGGAGATGACGATAATATGCTTTTCTTTCATCATATCCATTACTTCAGAATTTCATCGATGGCCTTGCCGTCGGCGTTGGGCAGCTCCACGCCGAGAATCCTGGCATAGGTGGGCGCTTCGTCAACGATGGGACGGCGGGCGATGCAAACGCCGGGCTTGATATCCGGGCCGAAGGCGATGAACGTGGGCTGCGGGCCCTTGTCCGGGTTGTGACCGTGGGTGCCGTGGCCATACTTGTAGTCGGAATTATCGGCGGGGCGGACGAAGGGACGGCGCCAGTCATTGCTGAAGCTGGTGTAGCCGTCGGTCTCCAGCACGAAGGAGAACTTGCCGTACAGGCCTTCTTCCTTGCGGGCTTCCTCGGCGGTATAGACGCGCTCAAAGCCGTACACGCCGTCTTCCTCCATGGACTTCAATACGGCGTAGGTCTTGTCGTAGTCTTCCTTGCTGTCGGGATTCTTCAGGTACACCTGGGCGGAAGCGCCGGTGGACTTGATGATGGCGGTGTAATCCTTGATGGTGCCGTCGGGGTTCACTTCAATCAGGCCGCGCTCGGCGAAAACGGCGTTCACGGCGATGGCACGGTTGATGTTGATCTGGCCGTGGTCGGAAATGACGAAGATATCGGTCTGTTCATAAATGCCGGCATCCTTCAGGGCCTTCATGATATCGCCCAGCCAGACGTCGCACTCATGCAGGCCGTGGTTGACCTTGTCGGAGTATACGCCGGTCTGGTGACGGTAGGCATCCACGTTGCCGGGGTGAATCATCAGCAGGTTGGGCTTGAACTCACGGATGATGGAGCAGGCGCACTGATGGACAAAGTTGTCGCAATGGGGATGCTTGCGGTGCATGCCATTGATCAGGTGCGCGTTGGGATGCACGACCTTTTCAATTACCTCGGGGGAGGAGCCGGACTCGGCGAAACATTCCTCGGTGGTCTGTTCGGGGTACATGGGCCAGTACTCGTCCACCAGATAGTCAATGGAGGGATGATTGCCGGTAACAGGCCAGAAAACGGCGGCGGTGGTCAGGCCGGCCTTCTTGGCGGCGTCAAAAATATCTTCTACTTTAACAGAGGAGTTGAACCATTCCCACTTGGAAGCCAATTCACCCAGAATGGTCAGCTCGTTATTGATGATGCCGTGCTTGCCGGCGTAGCAGCCGGTACGCATGGCGGTATGGTTGGGGTAGGTGATGGTGGGATATACGGAACGGACACGCTCCACAACGGAGGTCTTGTCCCAGATGGAGGAGAAGGCGGGAAGAGTCTTGAGCAGCGCCAGGTCTTCGAAGACCATCGCGTCCTCGGAAATGACAACGATATGACGGTCCTTGTTCATGATACACGCTCCTTTTCAGGTTTTAATCCAGAAGAGAGTATACTCCGCTTTTCCGTTTCTGTCCATAGACAAATGAAACGGGAAGAAAAGATCAATAATATTAATGAAGGAAAATGTCATTTTTCGGGCAAACGAAAAAGGCGAACATTCCGAGAAAATGCGACGTGGAATATACATAAATGCATAGAATAATAGATACACACGGAGAAGTTGTAAAAAATATAGTGAAAAAGATAGTAAATGCAATATTTTTTGAAACATGATAATTTGAAAATGAACCTCGACACGGGAAATTAACTGAAAAACAGGAAAATGTGGACACGCCGGGAACAGTTGTCATAATGCGCGCCGGACATATCTTGAAAAACCTTGATTTTTCACGAAAAAATCCGCTTTTTTTTCAAAAAAAGATGAAAAAAAGTTGATTTTAGGGGTTGAAATTTCCCCTGAGCTGATGTATAATACTCCTGTTGTCTGTTAGGGATGAAGTGGTAAGTTGCCGCCGGGCCAAGCGGGTAATTACCATGGACCAGCCCGAAAATCGGGCGACGGACTTAAGACTTCCGGGCCGAGGCTCCTGTGTCGCCGAGGCAAACGGAAAGTACTTGAGAACGATTTCAAGGAGGTAAACCAATGGCCAGTCAGAAAATCCGCATCAAGCTCAAAGCGTATGAGCACAACCTGATCGACCAGTCCGCTGAACGCATCGTTGAGACTGCCAAGCGCACTGGTGCCCGTGTCTCCGGTCCTATTCCGCTCCCCACTGAGAAGGAAGTAGTGACCATCCTGCGCTCTCCTCACAAGTACAAGGACAGCCGGGAACAGTTCGAAATGCGCCCCCATAAGCGCCTGATCGACATCCACAACCCCACGCCCCGCACCGTGGACGCCATGATGAAGCTCGATCTTCCTGCTGGTGTCGAAATCGAAATCAAACTTTAAGGCAGGAGGACGAACATAATGAAGAAAGCAATTGTGGGCAAGAAGCTCGGCATGACGCAGATCTTCACTGAAGACGGCCGTCTGCTGCCCGTGACCGTAATTGAAGCCGGTCCCTGCACCGTTGTGCAGAAGAAGACCATCGAAAAGGATGGCTATGAAGCAATTCAGGTTGGCTTTGGTGAGCTGACCGAGAACCGCGCGAAGAAGCTGCTGAACAAGCCCGAACAGGGTCATCTGGCCAAGGCCGGCGTTGCCCCCGTTCGCACCCTGCGTGAGCTGCGTCTGGATGACTGCGCTTCCTATGAAGTGGGCCAGGTCATCACCGTGGAAGTGTTCGAGAAGGGCGACCGCATCGACATCTCCGGCACCAGCAAGGGTCACGGCTTCGAAGGCACCATCGCCCGCTGGGGCCAGCACACCGGTCCTATGGCGCACGGTTCCAAGTACCATCGCGGCGTAGGCTCTATGAGCGCTAACTCTGATCCTTCCCGCGTGTTCAAGAACAAGCATATGCCCGGCCACTACGGCGTAGAGCGTGTGACTGTCCTGAACCTGGAAGTTGTATCCGTTGACAAGGAACGCAATCTGCTGCTTGTCCACGGCGCAGTGCCCGGCCCCAACGGCGGCCTGCTGATGGTTCGCAATTCCTGCAAGGCCTGATGCTGTGTTAAGGAGGAAATCTGAAAATGCCTAAGACTAGTCTGTATAACATGGACGGACAGGCCATCGGCGAGATTGAACTGAACGATGCGATTTTCGCTTCCGAGAAGATCAGCGTTCCCGCCATGCATCTGGTTGTCCGCTCCATCCTGGCCAACAAGCGCCAGGGCACCCAGAGTGCTCTGACCCGCAGCGAAGTTCGCGGCGGTGGCCGTAAGATCTATCGCCAGAAGGGCACCGGTAACGCCCGCCATCATGGCAACCGCGCTCCCGAGTTCCGTCACGGCGGCGTCGTGTTCGCTCCCAAGCCTCGCGACTATGTTGTGTCTGTGAACCGCAAGGTTCGCGCTCTGGCTTTCAAGTCCGCGATGACCAGCAAGTTCAATGACGGCGAGATCATCGTCATCGACAAGCTGGCTCTGGAAGCTCCCAAGACCCGCCTGATGGCCGGTGTTGTCAGCAAGTTCGAGACCAAGGGCACCACGATGGTTGTCATGGCCAATCAGGACGCCAACGTGATCCTGGCTGCCCGCAACCTGGCCGAGGTTGAGACCATCAACGCCAACAACCTGAATGTTTACGACATTCTGCGCTGCGGCAAGCTGATGCTGACCCAGGATGCCCTCAAGCAGATTGAGGAGGTAAACGCCTGATGAAGGATATGCATGATATCATCCTGCGCCCGGTACTGACCGAAAAGGCTTATGACGGCATCGCCGATAAGAAGTACGTTTTCGAAGTAGCCATCGGCGCGAACAAGACCGAAATCAAGCAGGCCATCGAGGCTGTCTTCCCCGGCACCAAGGTGGACAAGGTCAACACCATGCGCGTTCTGGGCAAGATGAAGCGCCAGGGCCGCACCCAGGGCCGTACCGCCGAAGTCAAGAAGGCGTATGTCACCCTCACCAATGATTCCAAGACCATCGAGTTCTTCGAGGGCATGGCTGAATAATCCTTAGGGAGGAGAAATGACACATGGGTATTCGAGTTTACAAACCGACTTCCCCTGCCCGCCGGTTCATGTCCGTGCTGACTTACGAGGAAATCACCGCCAGGGAACCTGAAAAGTCCTTGTGCGAATACCTCAAGAAGAACGCCGGCCGTAACGCGCAGGGCAAGATCACCGTTCGCCATCAGGGCGGCGGCAACAAGATCAAGTACCGCGTAATCGACTTCAAGCGCAACAAGCTTGGCATTCCCGCCAAGGTTTCCACCATTGAGTACGATCCCAACCGTTCCGCTTTCATCGCTCTGCTGACCTACGCCGACGGCGAAAAGCGCTACATCCTGGCTCCTCTGGGCCTGAAGGTTGGCGATACCGTAATCAGCGGTGCCGATGCTGATATCAAGCCCGGCAACTGCCTGCCGATCGAGAATATTCCGCTCGGAACTCTCGTTCACAATGTTGAGATCAAAGTCGGCCGCGGCGGCCAGATGGTCCGTTCCGCAGGTACCGCTGCACAGGTCATGGCTAAGGAAGGTGCTTAC
>JAZUDA010000045.1:0-27430 GCA_045639455.1 Clostridia bacterium
AACGAGCCGTTTCTGCCCCGTTTCGGCGGTCATTTTTCCTGCGAATGGACACCCGCGAAGGTGCTGCAAATTTATGAAGAGGACCG
The DNA here is from genome assembly GCA_045639455.1 of Clostridia bacterium. GTDB lineage: Bacteria > Bacillota > Clostridia > Christensenellales > Aristaeellaceae > JAZUDA01. The sequence goes on from JAZUDA010000045.1 coordinate 87, forward strand.
ATTGTCCTTTGACGCCGCCGATTTGTTCCTTGACCTTTGCGACTATATCACGGCACGTCTGACCGGAACCGTGACACGTTCCCGCAACAGTGCCTCCTTCAAGGGACTCTGGTCACCGGACGGGGGTGACCTTTCCGAGGATTATCTGAATGACGCGGCACCCGGCTTCGGCACCGCGTACCGGGAAAAGGTTCAGCAGGGGAAAGTAGTTCCCGCCGGTGGGAAGAGCGGTACGCTCTCCGATAAAGCCGCCGCGTGGCTTGGCCTGCCGGCCGGCATCGCAGTATCCGGCGGCATGATGGATGGGCATGCGGGCGTTGTCGGGCTTGGGTTGTCGAAACCCGGCGATATGGCCGTCATCATCGGCACCAGCAACGCCATTCCGTTCCTGTGCGACCGATACCTTGAGGTTCCCGGCTTGTTCGGCATCGCAGACGGCGGCATTGTTCCCGGACTGACTGCCTACACCGCGGGGCAGATTGCCACCGGCGACATGCTTTCCTGGAGCGTGGAAACGCTTGCCCGTCCCGAAGATTACGCGGATGCTGAACGGGAAGGTATTTCCCTGCACACGCTTTTCGGACGTAGAGCTGAGGCGGATTGCCCCGAAAAATGCCCCTTGACCTGTCTCGATTGGTGGAACGGCAGCCGCTGTATTCTGTCCGACCCGGGATTGAGCGGCGTGATATGGGGATTGCGGCTGGATACGAAGCCGCACACCGTCTACTGCGCCATGGTGCAAAGCATCGCCTGCGGCACCCGGATGATCATGGACCGTTTGGGTGAGTACGGCCTCGGTGTCGGCCGGGTGGTCTGCTGCGGCGGTATTCCCATGAAGAATCCCTTCCTGATGCAGCAGTACGCTGAGCTGCTTGGGCGCGAGGTTTACGCCGCCACGGAAAGCGACTGCAGCGCCCTGGGCATGGCGGTATGCGCCGCCTGTGCCTCGGGTGTATACCCCAATCTCACGGAATGCATGGCACACATGAGCCATCATCAATATACCCTTTACTCCCCTACGCGGGATAAAGTCGCCAATTACGAGGCGCTGTATACCCGCTACCGGAAACTGTATTCTTTGCTGGGCAATGCCCGATTGTAAGGAGGAAATCCCATGAGCAAAAAACCGAATGTCCTGTTTCTTCTGACTGATGACCAACGTTACGGCACCATCCACGCGTTGGGTAATGAGGAAATCAACACCCCCAACCTGGACAAGCTGGTTCACCGCGGCACCAGCTTCATCAACGCGCACATTCCAGGCGGCACCATCAGCGCCGTCTGCATGCCCTCCCGCGCCATGCTCAACTCCTCCCGCACGCTGTTCCACCTGGAGGATTGCGGCAAGAACATCCCCGCGGGCGAGGTCACCATGGGTGAGAATTTCCTGAAGAACGGCTATCATTCCGCCGGCATCGGCAAGTGGCACAACGGTGTGGCCAGCTATGCCCGCTCCTTTGATAACGGTGCCAATATTTTCTTCGGCGGCATGTGGGATCACTGGAACGTGCCGGTAAACGATTTCAAGCCGGACGGTCAGTACACCAAGGAAATCAAGTTCACCCCCAATTTCACCCAGAATGAGGATCCTGTTACCGTCCGTGCCGAACGGATCAACGCGGGTGTCCATTCCACGGAACTGTTCACGGAATCCTGCGTGAAGTACATTGAGGAATACGATTCCGACAAGCCTTTCTTCGCCTATCTTTCCTTCCTTGCTCCCCACGACCCCCCCACCATGCCGGAAGAATTCAAGCACATGTATGACCCGGAGAAAATCACCCTGCCCCCCAACTTTATGGAAATGCCGGCGGTGACCTACGGCTGGGCCGCCAAGGGCCGTGACGAGAACACGGAAGCCTACCCGCGCCGCGCCGATAAAATCCGTCAGCATATCGCCGATTACTATGCCATGATCAGCCACATTGATTGGAGCATCGGCAAGGTACTGGACGCGTTGGAGAAGAAGGGCATGATGGAGAACACCATCATCGTCATGTGCGGTGACAACGGTCTGGCCATCGGTCAGCACGGGCTCATGGGCAAGCAGAACCTGTATGAGCACTCCGTAAAGGTGCCGCTTGTCATGTGCGGCCCCGGAATCCCGCAGGATCAGATCAACAACCAATACGTATACCTGATGGATATCTACCCCACCCTGTGTGACCTGTGCGGCATCGATATTCCCGAATCCGTGGAGGGCATTTCCTTCGCGCCTATGTTCACCAAGCCGGATTATGTGACCCGTGAGGATCTGTACCTGGCCTTCCAGGCCCGCATCCGCGGCGTCATCTCCGGCAAGTACAAGCTGCTGGAGTACCGTACCGAGGACATCAAGCTGACCCAGCTGTTCAACCTGGAGGACGACCCTTGGGAACAGTACAACCTGTTTGACATGGCAGGCACGGACGAAATCGTTGCCGAGCTGCGCAAAAAGCTGTTCGCGCTCCGCGACCAGTGGGACGATGAGGACATTCTGCTGGGCCAGCAGTATTGGCAGCAGTACCGCCAGTACGAGGAGGCCGCCGTCCACGGTGTCGGCAAGCCCATGGGTGCGGACATGCATGCCCAGGTTAATTCCTGGGGAACGAACAAGAAGTAATTTTCCATCTGCTACCCAATAATCAGGAGGTAGCAAGCGATGGCAAGAAAGAATATCGTACGAAGGATCTGTGCTTTGAGTACTACCGCAAATGCATGGATCACGCCATGCTGGTCAATAACGACACCGTAATGGGACGACACGGCAATTATTGATTTCTTCCCCGGCAATCGTGCTGTTTATTGACATTTTCTGTCATGCGTGCTATAGTAAATTTAAGTGAGAAGTGTTTGTCGCTACATTTTCGGTCACCGTACCGTGCGCCAATCGTTTGATTACAAAATATAGAAAAGAGGAGTAGTATGAGTACAAGCGGAGCAGTAAGAAAGATTCCCTTGAAAAAGCGGATACACAACGGCCTTATCTATATTTACAAGCATCCGTTGCTGTATCTAATGATGATTCCGGGCCTTTTCTTCCTATTTTTGTACAAATTTTGGCCGCTCTACGGCATCCAGATGGCATTCCGAAAGTACAGCATCTATGCAGGGAACAATCCCATGGATTCCATCGCAAAAAGTCCCTGGGTTGGCATGAAATACTTCAACAAGCTATGGAATTCCTCGCAGTTCAGCCTGGTTCTCAAAAACACGCTGATTATCAACGGGCTGAAGATTCTTTTTCTCTTCCCGTTGCCGGTCATCTGTGCAATCATGCTGAATGAGGTGCGGAGTGTCAAGTACAAGAAGTTCCTGCAAACCTCAATCTATATTCCGTATTTCTTCTCATGGGTTATGATTTTCGGTGTTTTCTATTCTCTGCTGGGCTCCTATGGCATGGTCAATGAACTCATTACCGCTCTCGGCGGAAACAGAATCCGCTTCTTTACGGACACCAAGATGTTCCGTGGATTGCTTGTTTTTACGGAAGGTTGGCGCGAAGTCGGATATAATACAGTAATCTACTACGCCGCTATTGTCGGCATTGATACGACACTATATGAAGCAGCCAAGGTGGACGGCGCGAATAAATGGCAGCAGATTTGGCACGTGACTATTCCCGGTATCCTGCCTACCGTTGTCCTGATGCTAATTCTCAAGGTCGGTCACATTCTTGATACCGGCTTTGAGCAGGTTTTGGTGTTCTATAATGCAGCTGTCTACGATGTCGGTGATATCATCCAGACGTATGTCTATCGGTTGGGCATGGGCAAGATGGACTTCTCTCAAGCAACAGCCCTCGGCCTCTTCAACTCGGTCGTTGCCTTTATTTTGATTGTCGGTGCCAACACGGTCAGTCAGAAGACGCTGCACCGCAGCATCTGGTAAGAACAGGAGGACCGTATGAAAAAAGCAGAACAGCTCAATCGTATTCCCCGCGATGGCAGTGAGAAGGTTGCTATCGCCATTTCAGAGATTACGCTTACCATTTTAGCGCTGGTTGCTATTCTTCCCTGTCTGAATCTGTTTTGTAAGGCAGTCAGTGAAGGTACTGCCGTCACATCAGGCCGGGTTTATTTCTGGCCCAACGGAGTGCAGACAGAAACCGTCAATTACGTTCTTACGGAAACCAGCTTCTTCAAATCGCTGAAGAATACCGTCATTATCACCGTTCTTGGAACGCTGATTTCCATGATTACTACCATCACCACCGCGTATCCTCTGTCCAAGCAGGAGTTGACAGGCCGCCGTTTCCTTACTCTGCTGTATGTGATTTCCATGGTATTCTTCGGGGGCATTGTTCCCGCGTACATGGTTGTTTCCACGCTGGGTTTGCTGGATACCTACTGGGCATGCATTCTTCCCTTCGCAATCGTGCAGTTCAATATGTTCATCGTCAAGAACTACTTTGAAGGGCTTCCCGGTGAAGTTATTGAGTCGGCTGCTATTGACGGTGCCAATGATATTCGAACCTTGGTTTCAGTTGTTGTACCGATGTCCGTGCCCGTCATCGCGACCGTATCCCTCCTGTATGCGGTAAACTACTGGAACAATTACTTCCACGCTATGATGTATACCACAAGCACCAGCATGAAAACCATGCAGTTGTACCTGTACGACATCATCAACAACAGTCAGGCGTTTGCGGAGAACCTGTACGGAAACGGTGTCGGCGCAAATCAGGGTACCTTCTCCCTGAATATCACCACTGATGGCATGGTCGCCGCGGCTGTGGCACTTTCAATTATTCCTATCGTTCTGGCCTATCCTTTTGTGCAGCGCTTTATGGTCAAGGGTATTACCGTAGGCTCTGTAAAGGGTTGATTTCATTTGCTTATGTGCCGCGCAAGCGGCAAATAATACATAAGGAGGTTCCCCTATGAAGAAGATCCTGTCTTTGGTCCTGGCAATCGTGCTTGTGATGAGCCTGTTTGCCTCCGCCTCCGCCGAGCTGCTCGGGCCCGGCAACGTCACCCTGCACCGTCTGGGAGTTAACGTTGGCTTTGATCCCAACGATGACCTAAACGGTAAAAACATGCAGGAATACACTGGCTACACTGTAGAATACTATGTCCCTCCCGTCCAGGATGGCGACAACAAGATTCTGATGGACGTAGCCAGCAAGAATGCTCCCTACGACATCATGAAAGTCAGCCCCAATCTGTGGCGCACCCTGCTGGCTGCTGATCTGCTGATGCCCCTGGATGACCTGCTGAACGAATATGGCCAGAACATCCTGGCCGGCGCCAGCCAGGAAGCCTGGGATGCCTGCAAGGCTGAAGACGGCAAGATTTATGGCATGCCCAGCATGTACCCCTACGACGAAGAAATCACCACCTTCATGGCTGCCAGATGGGACCTGATGTCTGCCGCCGGTATTGAAAAGATTCCCGAGACCATCGATGAGTTCTATGATACACTGGTTGCTCTGAAGAAGTTCTACGGCGACGAGTACATCATTTTCTGCGGCCCCTATATGCCTGCCACCGAAGGCGGTACTTCTAACTGGGTTATCCCGAGAACCATCGCCTGCGCGTTCGGCATCTACAATGAGTGGATGGTTGACGACAACGGCAAGGTTATCTACATGACCGAAGCTGACGGCTTTGTCGACATGATTGAGTTCCTGTCCAAGCTGTACAACGAGGGCCTGATTGACCCCGACTGGGCCGTCAACAGCGACAGCGCCGTTAACGAGAAGTTCAGCTCCGGCAAGGCCATTATCGCCTGCTCCAACCGTTCCGGCGTAAACCTGACCACTCCCGCTCAGATGAGCCAGCTCGGCCTTGATTGGGACGACCTGTGCTACATCGGCGCTCTGAAGGGCACCAAGTACGAAACCAAGTACATGGAAACCGACTCCATCAGCGGCGTTGTTTGCATTCCCCGTTCCGCTGCGCATCCTGAGGATGCCGTCAATTACATCAAGCTGTGCATTGATAACCAGCTGGAACTGAACCTGGGTATCGAAGGCACTCACTGGTACTATGATGAGGCCGGTAAGTTCGTTCCCATCAATCCCATCTTCTCCAACGAACGCGGCAACTCCTACTGGTACAACGACTCCCTGAACTACTTCGACTGGAAGATTCAGTGGCCGACCCGTATCCGTAAGAGCGATGCCCAGTGGGCCGCTTTCAACGCTGTAACCATCGAAGGCGACAAGAGCGTATTCGTAAAGAGCGAGTTCAAGTTCATGCCCGCTACCGAAGCCTATGCCGAGAACAACACCGCGCTGTTCAAGGCGATGCAGGACTTCATCCTTCAGGTTATGGCCGGTGCCCGCACTGTCAACGATCTGCCCGCCTTCCAGAAGGATTGGGCGAACGAGGGTGGCGAGGACGTTCGTGCCGAGCTGCAGGCCTACTATGATGGCCTGGCCAAGTAATCCATATCTACACTGATTCCCATTCGGGGATGGGGCGGCCGCGCATGTGGCCGCCCCTTTTGTTACCTCTTTTATACCGGTGTTCGGTTTGCGTTGACGCTGTTGGAGGAAAGACAGAGGAATAAAAAAACAGCATTCGATTTTACAAGGTGATGCTGTGGTGATATAATAGGCAGGTTGAGGTAAGGGAAATAAAAAAACACCTTCCCCTGCCGTCACATAAGAGAGGGGCACAGTATGGAAAAAGGAAACCTTCCCCGGGCGTGGCATATTTTCAAAACATTCCTGAAATTCGGTTGTTTCACCTTCGGCGGCGGATGGAGCATAATCGCGCAGATTCAGAAAGAGTATGTAGAAAAACTGCACTGGATTACCGATGAGGAGCTGCTGGACTATACCTCGGTTGGGCGTTCCGTACCCGGGCTGATGGTCGGCAACGCCAGCCTGCTGTTCGGCTATCATGCAGCCGGTTTCCCTGGGGCGTTCGCCGCGCTGTTCGGCGTTACGATTCCGCCGTTTCTGATTATGATTGGGGTCACCTTTCTGTACGGGCTGGTAAAGGACAATCCGTATGTGGCAAAAGCCATGATGGGCGTCCGCGCCGCGGTGGTGCCCATCATCCTTAGTGCGCTGGTTAAGCTGTTCAAGTCCGGCATGAAGAATTGGTTCTGCTACTTGATTGCCATCGGTGCCATGGTGCTGTGTCTGTTCTCCGGCATCAGCAATGTGGTGATTGTGGTGATGGGTGCCGCCGCCGGTCTGGCATACATGGAGGTGAAGTCTCGTCATGGTTTATCTTGAGTTGTTTCTATCCTTCCTGATGATCGGCTTCACCAGCTTCGGCGGAATGTCCATGATTCCTCTGATTAACGATGAAATGCTCTCCCACGGCTGGATGACCGCCCAGGAGGTGGCCGATATCGTGGCCATCGCGGAAATGACACCCGGCCCGTTGGGGCTGAACTGCGCCACCTTTGCCGGTTCCCGTACCGCGGGCGTCCTGGGCGCTTTGGTTGCTTCCATCGGTGTGCTGGTGCCCACACTGACGGTATGCCTGGTGGCGGCGATTTTCCTGGAGAAATTCAAAGAAAGCCGGCTGATGAATCACGCGTTATTCGGCATCCGGCCCGTGTGCATCGGCATGATTGCCGCCGTCATTGTCCAGCAGTGCATGACCAATTACGCCGGTGTCTGGCTGGGCTTTGTTTCCTGGCAGGCGCTGATTATCGGCGCGATATCGCTGTTTCTCCTCTTCAAGCTCAAGTGGAACGTACCCAAGACCATTTTGGTCGCGGCCGTTCTCGGGCTGATACTGGGATCAATCTGATTTTTTCACAAGGCACAGAAAAGCCGGATGGCAGGCTCATCATCCGGCTTTTTCGTTATTCATTTTTCCGGAAATCCACCAGGTATTCCTCGTAACGCCTGCACCAGTAATCGAAGGATACGTCATCCGCGGTGACCGTGACCCGGATGACATCCGCGTTCACTCGCTCCGCCTCCGTCTCCATACCGAACCAGTCAAAAACATCGTTCAGAGCGTTCTGCTTTGCGAGGAAGGTATGCTTCCTGGCGGCACCGTTGTACATGAAGGGATGGACATTCACATATTTTTGCAGATCGATGCCGTTTTCGCAACCCTCGATTTCCGTCAGTTCCTTGGCAGGCTCCTCCGTCAGCTGAATATCCATAATCCGTTCAACACGGAAGTGGGAAATGTTGTCGTACTTGTCCACATTGCCCAGGAGGTAATACCGGCCGTTGGTGGTGAGGATATCGTAGGGATTCACCAGATATTCCCGTGGCGTGCCGTCCTCCCGGCAGCGGTAGTGAAGCTTTTTGTCGATATCATAGTTGCCGTAGTAGAAAAGCACCTTTTTCTCCCCGGCAATTGCCTCATGCAGCACATCCAGCGAGAAAAGAAACTGCGGATTGGCCGGACGCAGCTGACTGTTGTCCTGATTCGCAGCATACCAGCTGCCGCCCAGCAGAGAGACCTTTCGAATCATTTCGTCCCGCTGGGCCGCCGTAATGCCGGGTGCGGTGCGCAGGATATCCACCAGCAGGTTCAGTTCCGCCGGGCAGAAATCATGCTCGTAATACCAGCCCTTGTCAAAGCAGACCGGATACCCGGCCTCGACCAGATCGTCCAGATTTTTCCGGATGCTTTTCCGGACGTAGGTCTTGCCCGTTTCCTTCTCCACAAGGTCGATAATATCCTGCTGGCGGACCCGATGATCCTCGTCCGTATATTTCTTGAGGATTTCCAAAATGGCATATCCTTCCTGCTTATGCGTCCCGGCTGCCATGACGCTCACCCGCCTTGTTATATGATGTATTAAGGATACCACACTTCCCGGCGACTCGCAACAGCGAAGTGGCCCAGCCGCGGGTTGATGTAACCGTTTGGGGACATTTCTATCTTTGTGCAGCCTTTTGAAAAACAAAAAAAGCTCCGACAAGAATCTGTCGGAGCTTTTTCCTTTTATTACTGCATATTGGCGAAGCGTTCGATTGCCTTGGCGAATTTCTGAAGCGCCTCGGTATCGCCCGCTGCCACCGCGTCACGGACGCAGTGATTGATATGGCCCTCCAGGATTACCTGTCCTGCCTTGTTCAGCGCAGATTTGGCGGCGCTAATCTGGCTGAGCACATCCTCGCACGGCACGTCCTCATCAATCATCCGGTTGATTGCCTCTATCTGCCCGATAATCCGTTTCAGGCGGTTGTGCAGCTTTTCTCTGTCCATGCATTGTACCATCGTCATTGCCTCCAAATCCATCTATTCAGAATAAATCACGCTTCCCGTGCGGATACAAGCTCGCTGACAAGGGCTGAAGCGATAATCAGCACCGCGCCCACAATTCCCAGCGCCGTCAGCCGTTCCCCCAGTATCAGTGCGGACAGAAGCAGCGCGGACACCGGATCGATATAGCTGAGTACCGCGATGGACTGTGCCCGGATCCCGCCCATGCCACCAAAATACAGAGCGTAGGCGATGCCCGTATGCACCACGCCCACAACCAGTACCAATGCGCCCACCGCGGGGGTAATGGCAACGCCCGTGAACTGCCCGGTAAGGAGCAGATATGGTACCATCACAACGGCGGCAGAGGACAACTGAGTCACCGTCTTTTCGCCCGCGTCCACCGGGGGCAGGAATTTGTTCAGAATGACTACCATCGCGTACAGGGCCGCGGCGCCCAGCCCGAACAGGATGCCCCGGATATCGCCCACGCTGCCATCCTGCTCCAACAGGCCGGAAACCAGCACCATGCCGAGCAGGGAGAACGCCGCACACAGCAGCTTTTTCCCGGTCAGACGCTCGTGGAACAGCAGCGGGGACAGCAGGATTACCATGGTAGGCTGCATATAGTAGCACAGCGTCGCCACGGCGACCGAGGTGTAATTATACGCCTCAAAGAGCAGAATCCAGTTGAAGCCCATGGCGCCGCCGGAAAGCATCATCAGCGCGCGCGTTTTGCTGTCGGCAGCGAAGCGAATCCGCTTCCCGCGAAAAAGTGCGAACAGCAGCAGGGTGACCGCGCCCAGAAGCCCGCGGATGAATGCCAGCACGCCCGAGGGGACCGGAATATACCTGCGAAAGATCCCAATGGTGCCGAAAATCAGCATGGAGCCGGTCATCATCAGGTAGGAGCGGGCGTTTTTCATATTGTCTTACTCCTTCGCCAGATTTGTCAAAGTGTCACCGGTCAGGCGGTAGGTAGTCCAGTCGCTCATCGGTTCCGCACCCAGGGACAGATAAAAATCAATGCTGGGCTTGTTCCAGTCCAGACACCACCATTCCAGCCGCCCGCAGCCACGCCCCACAGCGATTTTCGCCAGCTGCTTCAGCAGGCCTTTCCCGTAGCCGCGGCCGCGGTACTCCGGCAGGACGAACAAATCCTCCAGATACAGACCTGCCCTGCCGAGGAAGGTGGAGAAATTATGGAAGAACAGTGCGAAGCCCACCGGCTTCCCTTCCGACAGAACGAAAAGCACCTCTGCCTTCTTCTTTTCAAAAATCCATTCTGTCAGCAGTTCCTCATCCGCAATCACCTGATCGGCCATTTTTTCGTACGCCGCCAGGTTCTTGATAAACCGCAGAATCACCGGAACATCATCTTGGTTCGCGAATCGGAACGTCATCTCACGCACAGGGGTTCTCCCTTCAGGGCGTATGCCCGGCCTTCTTCATACCTGTCCGGGACGCATTCATGTTGTACCATTTCCCCGCGGGTTTGTCAATTCTTCCGTTGTCCGTTCTTTTCTTCCGTCAGCCACCCGTCCAGGAACGCCATCTGCTCCGGCGTATGGAACCAGTGCTCCCCGCCCGGCATGACCCGCAGCTCCGCGCCTGTTTGCTCAGCGAAGGCGCGGACGGTATCGTAACTCTGCAGGTGATCCTTTTCGCCGTACAGGACGCAGGTCGGCGTAAGCCAGCGGTTGGGCGTATTTCTTACGCGGCACAGCACATTCCAGGACAGCTTTTCCCCGAAAGCCGTTTCAACGGTACCTTTTTCCCGCAGTTCCTGCTCCGTTACCCCTGCCCAGCCCATCATGTCCAGAATCAGCCGCTCCATATTGACGATGGGCGATATAAAATACGCCCGCTCAACGGGCGCGTCGGAAAGCGACATCATGGCATACCAGGCGCCAATGCTGTTTGCCACCATGGTTACGGAATCATACGCCTGAAAAATTGGCGCAAAAAGGGCCGGGAATGCTTCCGCCGTTTCCAAGGGCGCGGCAGGCTCATATTCAAGCCCGATTACATCCGCGTCCGGAAACAGCGGCCGGTAGTGTTCTGCCTCACCGGCATTCCCGCCCTTTCCGTGGATATAGACAATTGCTTGTTTTCTGTTCATTTGTTCCGCGTCTTCCTGTTCTTTCTTCGCGGTATTTCCGTCCGGCAAAAAATCTTACTTGTCGGATTTTTCCTCGCCGGGAAACTTGTTTTCACCAATCGTGCCCGCCGCGATTTCAAGCTCGCCCGCCGCGTTGACAAAGCCCAGGTCGTCATCGGACAGCTCCGCGGCGTAACGGTTTTCCGTTTCCGCAATCAGCTTCGCCAGGGAGGTATTTTTTTCAAACTTCTGATAATCAAACATCGCGTTCAGTTTCTTTTCCATGAAAATGCCTTCTTTCTTCAATGTGGTTTCACTGATTTATACGATACGAAAGGCAAAATGGTTAATGCTTTTCAAAATAATCTTTCAGTTTTTTCAACGCGTTGTTCTGCAGCACCTTTACATAGGCATAGGAGATGCCCATATGCTCGGCGATTTCCTTCAAGGTTTTGCCGGAGTAGTACCGCAGAATGATAATATCCCGTTCCCGCTCATCCAGCTTTTTGAGGCCTGATGCCAGCGTCTCCAGCGTCTCCGCGTTGCACACTTCCTCCTCAACATCGGTTCCGTCATCCCGTGTTTCCGGAATTTCCCCGAATACCTTGCGGGTGCGGAAATAGTCAATCAGTCGGTTGCGGGTAATGGTATAAATCCAGGTGGAAAGGGAGGCCTTCGTTTCGTCAAAGCTGTCGATTTTTTCGTACACCTTGACGAATACATCCGCGGCCAGGTCCTCCGCCATCGTGGCGTTATTGATTTTCGAGCGGATATATCCGCACACCTTGCCGTAATAATCGCTGTAGATTTTTTCCTTTTGCTCGTCGGTCATCATGTCGACATCCCCTCCTTGTATTGATTATGCTTCTTCCACGTCCACCCTCTGACGTTCCACCAGCTTGGCGAAGGCGCCGTTAAGGGCAATCAATTCTTCATAAGTACCGTCCTCCAGAATCTTTCCCCCGTCCAGGTAGATAATGCGATCGGCATGCTGAATGGTGGAAAGGCGGTGGGCAATCACAATTCGCGTACACTTGAGCGCGTCAATCGCCCGGGTGATTTTCCGCTGGGTAATGTTATCCAGCGCGCTGGTGGCCTCATCAAATATCAGAATCTTCGGGCTGGGGGCAACAGCCCTGGCAATCATCAGCCGCTGCTTCTGCCCGCCGGAAATGCCGCCCTGGCCCTCGCCGATGACCGTATGCATTCCCATCGGCATGGCACGGATATCATCCGCGACGGACGCGATTTCCGCCGCCTCCCATGCCCGCTGAAGCCCCATCTGCGGCGCGGTCAGCACGATGTTGGAATAGATGTCGCCCAGGAACAGCTTGCCGTCCTGCATCACCACGCCGATTTTTCTGCGGAGGGATTCCGGGTCGATTTTGTTGATATCCTTCTGATCGTAGGCGATTAGGCCCTTCTGCGGCGTTTCAAAGCCCAACAGCAACCGGACCAGCGTACTCTTGCCGCATCCGGTGGGGCCCACAATGGCCAGATACTCGCCCGGCTTGACCCGCAGGGAAAGGTCGTCAATCACATTGGGCATAGCCTCGTCATAGCGGAAGGAAACGTGGGTCATTTCGATTCCGCCCTGAAGCTCCGTAATATTTTCCTTCCCGTCATGCACCTCCGGCTCCGCCTCCATAATCGGCTTTGCCATTTCCAGTATCGGGCGGATATTGGCCACCGTCATCGCGATGGACACAACGGACAGAAAGGCGGACGATACCATACCGTACGCGGAATTGAACGCGTAATAATCCGCCACGCCCACACCGCTTGACAGGGCTGTAGCATAGAGGATCATTGTACCACCAAGGGAAAGCGCCATGCTGAGGGTACCGCTCAGCTTCAGGAACGCGGGCGGGTTGTAATTCAGCTGCGCCTCACGGGCATACTGCCTTGCCCAGCGGGAGAACATCCGTTTTTCCGCGCCCGCCAGCTTGATTTTCTGTATGCCGGTGATGGTGGAATAGGTCAGGCCGCTGGTTTGGGACGCGACGTCCATCCGTTCCCGGGAAATCTTTGTCTGCAGCAGTGTCGTTGCCAGAGAAAGCGCCAGGGTGGAGGCGGTAATCAGCAAGGACGGCACCACAAGGGAGGGTGCAAAGGCAAAAATCTGCCCGATATAAATCAGCGAGAACAGCGATGTCAGCCCCGTCATGCCGATTGTGCTGAACAGGGTGGAGCACAGCGACTGCACATAGGAGGCTCGCTGCGACAGCTCGCCCGCGGAAAAGCTGCGGAAAAAGGACGGCGGCAGACTCATCATCCGGTTCATAACCGCGGCCTGAACGGCGATGTTCTGCTTGATGCCGATTCGGGAATTGATCAGCCCCCGGAAGGCATTGAAGCACAGGCTGCTGACGGAAAAGGCCACCATAAAGACAGCGAGAGAAATCAGCACCTGCAGGTTGCCGGAATCCAGCACATCGCTGAACAGCCAGCGGGTAAAGAGCGGGGACAGCAGGCCCAGTGCGGAAGACAGCGCCATCAGCGTCAGGTACAGGACGATGTCCGACACGCTCAGCTGCTTCACCATGAATTTCAGCAGGTCTGCCACCTTCAGCGGCTTTTGCGGAAGCGGCTCATAAAAGCAGACTGCCTCCCGGTCCAGCAGTTTCTCGGTTTTCCGGTTCATGCGGCGCCTCTCGCCGGTTTTGAAATTAATCAGCCGGTATCCGGAAAGGTTGTCCGGAATCAGCGCGACCGCGCTGCCGTCCTCCTTCAAGGTGCCAAGCATGGCACCTACCGCGCAGCGGTACCAGCCTTTTTCCAGCGTGACGGTACGGCTTTTGATGCCGAAGGGGCGCATGCGGTATTCGATTTGCTCGTCCACCGTCTTGATCCGGTCCGGAAGCTCTTCCGACTTCGGCTTGCAATGGTAAAATTTCAATATTTCGTCGATGGCAGAGCCGGCGATTTCGTTCTGGCTCAGCGCGTCCCGCAGACGGTTCCCCATCACGGCGTTCGCAATGGAATCTATGGCGTCCGCAAAATCGGCGTTGTCGGATTCCGCACGGGTACGCAGCTGCTCGTCAAACCAACTCATTCGCAGACACCTCCTTACTCCGCACTGACCAGTTCGCGGTACATTTCGCTGTTTTCCATCAGCTCCCGATGGGTTCCGCGGTCGATAATCTCGCCCTTGTCCATCACGATGATTTCATCGCAGGAACGGATGGTGGAAAGCCGGTGGGCGATAACGATGCAGGCAATGCCGCGGTCGCGGATGGCCTTCACTACGCCGTATTCCGTTTTTGCGTCCAGCGCGCTGGTGGCCTCATCCAAAATAATCACCGTCGGGTCCTGCGCCAGGGCGCGGGCAATCTCGATTCGCTGCCGCTGGCCGCCGGAAAAGTCCTTGCCGCCCTCCGTCAGCTTATGCCGATAACCTTTCGGCCGCTGCATGATATCCTCATGAATCTGCGCGTCCCGGGCCGCCAGGATCATTTCGAAATCCTCGATGCTGTCATCCCACATCTTGATATTATCGGCAATCGTATCCTCAAACAGAATGATATCCTGATCCACCACCGCCACAGACCCGCGGAATACGTTTTTCGGGATCTGATTCATTTTTTTGCCGTCAAACAAGATTTCGCCGCTCCACGGCTGATACAGCCCGGCAATCAGCTTCGCCATGGTGGATTTGCCGCAACCGGAGCCGCCTACGATGGCCACGCTTTTTCCGGGTTCGAGGCACATATTGAAATCCTTGATCAGCGGCTCCGCCAGGGGCGAATAGCCAAAGACCACGTGATTCAGTTCGATTTTTCCGGTCAGCTTGCCATAGTCGTCCGTATCCTCGTTTTCATTAAAAACGATATCCTCCGGGTATTCCATCACGTCTTCTACCCGCTCCATCTCGGTACGCATTTCCTGCAGCGTCTGGCCGGCGGAAATCATCGTCTGGGCAGGCGACATAAAGGAGGCAAGGAAACCTTGAGACGCCATAATCATACCGATGGAGAACTCGCCCCGCATGGTCAGCCACACGCCCAGGAACAGCACCGCGTTGTTGGCAAGCATGGAGACAAACTGGGGAATCATGCCCAGATACTCATTGAGTTTCAGGAATTTCACCTGCTGCGTATTTACGCCCGCCTGATAGCCGGACCATTTTTTGAAATAGCCGTTTTCAGCACCTGACGCCTTGATGGTTTCGATCATTTCAATACCGGCTACCGTGGCGGAGGACAGCTTCGCGCTGTCACGCATGGAAACGCGGGTCACGTTAATCCGCTTCTGGGAAATATAGTTTGACACCGCAGCGTTGATAAACAAAGAGGCAAGCCCGATTACCGTCAGGAAAACGCTGTAGCGCAGCATCACCACCAGATAAAAGACCATCATCACCGAGTTCAGCAGAAGCGGCGCGAAGGTGCCGATCAGGGTGTTGGCGATAGATGCGTTCGCGCCCTGCCGCCCCTGAATATCCCCTGCCATACGCTGGGAATAGAATTTCATCGGCAGACGGAGGATTTTCCACATGTAGGTGGCGTTGCCCACCGCTGCCATCTTGCCGTTAATGCGCAGCGAATAAACCGCCTGCAGAGCGGACATGATAATATCGATCAGGTTGAACGCGCCCAGCAAAATCAAGAAGGGCGTTATCCACTCCGGATCCGTCCCTGTCAGCAGATGGTCCAGAAAAACCCGTGAAAATCCGGGCTGGACAAACCCCATCAGCGCCGCGATGACACCTGTCAGCACCGTGAAAGCGATGGCGGTGCCCGTTCCCTTCAGACGTTTTGCCGCGAATTCCTTCATGCTCTTCGGCTTGCCGGAGGGGACAAACGCCTCCGTAGGCTCAAACTGCAGGCAGATTCCCGTAAAAGCCTCGTCAAACATTTCCATAGAAACGCTGTAGGAGCCCTTCGCCGGGTCATTCAGCCAGGCTTTCCCGCCTTTGAAGCCGTTGAGCACCACAAAGTGGTTGAAATTCCAGTGAATAATGCAGGGGAAGCTGCCGTGTTCCTTCAGCGCGTCCGGCTCATACCGGTAGCCCTTCGCCTCCAGGCCGTAGAAGCGGGCAGCCTTGAGGATGTTGCGGGCATTGGAGCCGTCTCTGGACACGCCGCAGTCCTCACGGACCTGCTCCAGCGGAATCCACTTACGATAATAGGCCAGGATCATGCAAAGGCACGCTGCGCCGCATTCCAGCGCCTCCAGCTGCATCACAACCGGAACATTGGCTGTGCCCTTCGTCACCGGCTTTTTGATTTTCTCCGCCATATCAGCAACCTCAATTCAAAATAAAGGATAAGGGCTTGTAGCTTCGGATAATGACCTTTCCTTCATAGAAGCCGTCGGGCAGAGCGGAATCCTCCGACAGGACACAGGCGTAGCCCATATCCTCTTTCGCGCCGATTTGCGTGATGACCGCCTCTTCCGTTTCCCCGAACCGGACGATTTGCCCCTCCCGGATGGAGGAAACATCTTCCGGCGCGATGAAGCAGACCGTGCCACCACCCTCAATGCGGACGGTGGACGGCACGGTGCTGTCCACCTGCCCGAAGATGCCCCATACGCAGGCGCCCGCCAGCAAAACAATCACGCTGACCAGCAGCAGCCACACGCCCGGGTTGGACACTCGGATAAAATCATCCAGGTTTTCGGGAGACTTTACTTTATCAAGGCTTTTCTTTCGGAATATTTGTTCACTCATACGTCCGTACTCCTTTTATTAACAGCGGTCAGCGCCCCTTCGTACACGCGCGGGTGTTTTCCCGATAGACTCGTACAGTTTATTATATATGAATTTTCCCGTCAATTCAAGAGAAAGCGAGCCCAGCGCGCGCAAAAAAAGCCCGGCGCGCGCCGGGCAAAAGATTCCTGTTTCCGATTCATTCGATGGGAGGCTCGTTCAGATTGTGGTAATACTCCGCCACCTTTGTCATTTCCGCCTCTCCGCCCGCGTCCGCGAACAGCGTCCGCCGGAACGCGTAGCCCTTTTGGGCCAGGCAGATTTCCAGTATGCACAGGTAGATGCCCATGTCAATCCGGTTGAAATAAGACGCGGCCGCGGGTGTCATGATGCCGATTTTGCCGGGTTTTCTGTACCGGTACACCCGTAGGGTATCCGATGTGTTTTCCACGCGCCAGGGCTGTGAATTGCAAGCGCTGGGGGCAAACCTGGCGATATCCGCGACCTCCATGCTGTCCCCGGTCCATGTTTCCGCCAGCGGTTTCCGCGCGGCCTTGAACATGTCTTTCCGGTACTTGCTGTCGTCGCAGACCTTGCGGATGGCGATCATAATGACATAGTCCAGTCCGTCCCACGCGGCCTCATCCGGCTTGCCGATGCCGTACCACAGGCTGCCGATATGCTGCTGCACCAGATACAAATCCAGCTGCTCGCCCAGGTAGCCCGCGTTCATCAGATAATTCTCTTTTTTCTCGCTGTAAATCAGGACGCAGTACTCGGCATCATGCTTGAAGCCGATTTTTTCCGCGGGAACGATGCGGATAGCGGTTCGTGTTTCCGGATAAAGGGACGCGAAACCGTCATACGCCTGCCGGATTCCCTCCAGCTCCTCCGGCGTGATTTTGTCGTTTCCCACGCCCCTGAACAGGTGGAACGACTTTCTCTTGAAAATCGTCTCGTAATACGCATCCATCGCGCTCATTTTCGTTTCCTCCGTCACTTTTTCAGAATGACCTCGCCGTTTTTCCCGCCCTGATACGCCCCGTTCCGGACGGCAGCCTTACCGTTCACATAGACATGCAGGATTCCCTCGGGCGTGGCATCGGGCTTGCCTTCATCCACCTTCAATCCGTTAGGATCAAGAATAGTGATATCCGCCTTGTAGCCGGGGCGCAGGTAGCCCCGCTCCCTGATGCCGAACCGGTCCGCCGTGGCACCGGTCATCTTATGCACGATTTTTTCTATGGGGATGCCGTACTGCTTCGCCAACAGGAAGAACTGGGGGAAGGTCTGGAAAGCGGCAATATTCTGCATGCCCTTTTCCACCACCCAGGCATCCGTCATAAACACAGACAAGTCATCCTCCATCAGGGTGCGGACAATATCGCTGTTGTAATACTTGCCCAGATAAATGCTGCCGCTGCGCCCGGAAAGCTCCACCAGTTTCAGATAGGTATCCAGATAGGACAAGCCTTCCTTTTCGGCGATTTCGGGCAGTTTTCTGCCCTCATACTCCGGATGATCATCGGAGATGTAGGCGATGACGATATCGTCCCAGTCGATGCCCAGGAGCTTCCGATACATGAGAATAGTCAGGGAAAGCTTGAATTTATTGATGGGCTTCTTTGCCGCTTCCGATGAAAGCGAAGCGTACCACTCCGGATAAACCACTGTGATTACGGACGCGCCGTAATGGAAGGCGTAGTTGTCAAACCCCACAGGCGAGCCCTTTTCGTGCTCGCCATGGAACACCTTCAGCATTTTGTCCTTCAGGCCCCAGCTGCGTTTACCCGTGAAAATCAGGTGTGAGTACTCCAACCGGCAGCCGGACTGCCTCATGATATCCAGTGCCTCGTCCAGCCCCAGCTCCAGATGCGACTTCTTCGACAGCAGCGGATAATCCGCGCTGATGGCGGAGCAGGCACGGGGATGGATGGTGATGATTCCGTCATACTTGGCCACTTCCCGGGCAAAAGCGATGATTTCGTCCTTCTTGGCGTAGCGGTCCGGTTCGTACATGAAGCCGAGCGACCCACCGAACGCGCCGCCCTCCATGGCCTCCCGAACGTAGGTCAGTTCTTCTTCAATCTGCTTTTCGGTAAACGGGGTGGGGTCGTAGCCCGTCATGCCCGCGCGGACAGAGCCCTGGCCGATCAGCGGCACCATGTTCACATACAGGTTACCCGCCGCCCGCTTCTTAAAATCCGCAAAGCTGCCGGGATGTGCCACCTCAAACAGGCCGCCGCCCAGCTTGTCCCGATAGGGCGTATCCGGCTTCATGCCGAAGGGAGAGAAGCTGCAGTTGCCGGTAACCTGCGTAGTGATTCCCTGCAGCAGGAACGGCTTGTAGTACTTTTCCGCGTCCTCCCGGTCATAAAAGAAATCGTTGTGGGAATGTGCGTCAATCAGGCCGGGGCAGACCATCATGCCTTCGGCGTCAATCACTTCGTCCGCGGGAGCGTCAATCGTTCCGCCCACGGAAACGATACGGTCGTCCTCAATCAGAAGATCGCCCTTCACCGGCGCGGACAGGCCTCCGTCATACAGCATTCCGTTTTTGAACAGTGTCTTCATCTTGCATCCTCCAGTTAATCCCAATCTTTTACCCGTATTATATCACATCATTGCAAGCCGATTTTCTTTTTTCTCAGCAAAAAGCATTTCAATCTGCTGTTTTGTGGTATAATATACCGTAATCGGATAAAAACGGATTCGGAGGGAAACCACCATGACTTATCTTGAAAACGGTTCCGACAAAGTACTTTACCATGCTGCGGAGGGCAGAAAAACGGTGCTGCTCATCGGCGACTCCATGATGCGCGGGAGCTGCGAAGCCACAAAGGCCGCGCTGGCAGATGTGGCAGACGTAATCTTCCCAGGGGAAAACTGCCGGAATTCCCAGTATATCATCACCCGTATCCGCGCCTGGTCGCAGGAGCTGGACGGTGAGCATGTGGATTTGGTGCATTTCAACTGCGGCCAGTGGGACACGGGCCATTTCAACCGTGATGAGGACGTGCTGACGCCCATCGACCAGTACGAGCGCAACATTCACTGCATCATCCGCAATATCCGCCGCCTGTTCCCCAACGCCGCCATCTGCATGGGCACCACCACCCCCATCAATCCGGATGAAAGCTGCCTGGCAACGGCAAACAATCCCCGTACCCGCAAAGACATCATCGCCTACAACGCGGCCGCTGTCCGCGCCGCGCAGGCCGAAGGCGTGCCGGTAGACGATATTTTTGCCGCGACGGCGGACTGGCCCACCGACCGGTACATCGATATGTGCCACTTCACCCCTGAAGCCTTCATAGAAATGGGAAACATTGTGGCAGATTACTTGAGGAAGCAGCTGGAAACGCTGTAATATGCCTGAACGTGAACAGCCCGCCCCGGACATCGCCGGGGTGGGCTGTTTTTGTGCGATTGTCATGCCGGCTTCAGCCGTTCAGGATATGCTTCAACACGCGGATGGAGTCCTCCGTTCCCTGCCGCGCGCCTTCGGTTTCGTAATACCGGCTTGTCACCAGTTCCAGGTTGTACACGCCGCTGTAGCCCGCGGACCGCAGCGCCTTGATATAGGTGCCGGCAGGCTGCTCCGTCAGGGGATGGTGGGTGTCCAGATCCTTCAGGCTGTGGATGTGGGTATGAATCACCCGTTTCAGCACATCGCTGACAGGCACCCCGTCCAAAGGAAGCCGCTCCATCAGCTGATTATATCCGTAGTGCCCAAAGTCCCAGCACATGCCTACGTTGTCCATATCGGGAAGGGAAGCCTGCAGGGAGGAAATCCGGAGATGATGCTCACTGCCGTCCCAGCGATGAATCCGCTGATTTTCCAGCGCAATCCGCATCGTCCCCGGATAGCGGCGTGCCGCCTCGGCTGCAAAGCTCTCCAGGCAGGAGGCCGTTTCATCCCTTGTGGCAAGGGAGTGAACCGTCAGCAGAATCTCCCCCTGCTTTTTCATCATGATTTCGTACATGTCCCGGAAATAATCGAAATGCTCCCTGCCGCTGATTCCCTCCAGCAGTCCGTGGACCGTCAGATGAATGCCGCAGTTCGTCAGCAGTTTCGCCGCGCGGGCAGCACCCTCCGCCCCGGTCTTTTTGAGAGACAGCATGGACAATTCCATGGACTCGATGCCGTTCCCGCGCAGGTCACGAAGCATTGCCTCCACGCCGCCATAGGAGGAGAGCAGCTGTTCCTCCCCCGGGTTGGACGGCTTTCCTAAAACGGTATCATACCGTACAGTCATTCCGATCATCTTGTGTTTTTCTCCCTTCATTCAACATCCAGCAGGACCGTCTCCCCGTGGGCAGGCGACAGCACCGGAAGCCCGGGTTGCTTTTTCGCGATGATTTGCCGCACCGCCTGGGCGTGGTCTTCCGTCCACATGCTCTTTTCAGACCGGTTCCAGTCGTACAGATGGGCCAGAATCACCCGCCGCGGAGCACAGGACAGAAGGAAGTCGCAGAAATCCGCCAGCATTTCGGAGGTGTAGGTCAGCGCCGCCTTCCGGCCCAGCCAGATATGTCCGAACACATCGGCACCCGTAAAACCCGGAAGCCTGTCCCCGTAATCCCGTACATCGCCGGGAAACAGCAGCCGTGTCTTCCCCGCGCAAACCGCGTAGCCGTATTCCGGAACGGAGTAAAGCTTGCCCTCGAACACATCCGAATGGTTGGACTCAAACACCCGCACCGTGACGCCGCAAAGCGTCAGCTCCTGCCCCGCGTGGACAAAGACGCGTTTGGCGCAGTATTCCTTGACAAAGTCCTGCTCCTCCGGGGGCAGAAAGTCCGGGAAGACCCAGGTAATATCCAGCCCGGAGAGGCTCTGAATCAATTTTTTATCGTAATGGTCGCCGTGCAGATGCGTCAGCAGCGCGAACCGCACTTCCCCGAACGCCTCCGGGAGCATGTCATCCGCCTGAAGGTGCATATCGTCATCCAGGCGGGGATCCAGCGCCCAGCAGACGCCGTTCGTCCGGAACAAATAGCTGGCGTGGCTGATCAAGGTGAAGCAATCCTCACGTGCTTCCCGAAAAGAGGCAATACATTTTTTCCAATCGTACATATCGTGGCCTTTCATAATCCGCGGACGGTATTTTTCTTCTCATATGGATTATCATATACCGGTATCCTTGTCAATACCTTTTTCTCAATCCGTGTTTCCGGCAGGAAAAACGCGGCCGGCGGAGAATATATTAAAGAGCTGTTTTCGGCACAGCCGCATACAGTCGCAGAATGAAATAAAGAGGTGCTGCTTTATGAAGAATGAACAAGCGTTTGCCCAATACGAACTTTGGAAGCAGAATGCCGCCGACAGTGAAATCCGGTCCCAGCTGACTCAGATGAATGAAGATCAGATTGAGGACGCGTTTTACCGTAGTCTGTCCTTCGGTACCGCCGGCCTGCGCGGCGAAATCGGCGCGGGAACCAACCGGATGAATATCTACACCGTCGGGAAAGCCACCCAGGGCCTGGCGGATTATCTGAAAAAGAACTACGAAAATCCTTCTGTAGTCATCGGCTACGACAGCCGTATCAAGAGCGATGTTTTCGCCCGCTGCGCCGCGGATGTGCTGAGCGCCAACGGCATCCGGGTCAATATCTGGCCCCGTTTGGAGCCCGTGCCCACCGTGTCTTTCGCCACCCGCTACCTGCACGCCAGCGTGGGGATCATGATCACCGCTTCCCACAATCCTTCCAAGTACAACGGCTATAAAGTTTACGGCGAGGACGGTTGCCAGATTACCAACGAGGCCGCGGACGAAATCACGGCAGCCATCGAGAAGGTCGACCTGTTCACCGGCATCAAGCATGGCGGCAAGGAGTCCGAACCGATTGGTGAGGATGTGCTGGATGCCTTTATCGCGGAGGTAAAGGGGCAAAGTGTGCTGTTCGGCGAAGATGTCAACAAGGATGTAGCCATCGTATACTCCCCCCTGAACGGCACCGGTCTGGAGCCCATTACCCGCACCCTGCGGGAGAACGGGTATACCAATATCACCCTGGTAAAGGAGCAGGAAAAGCCGGACGGCAACTTTCCCACCTGCCCCTACCCGAACCCCGAAATCAAGCAGGCAATGGCGCTTGGCATGGAGTACGCCCAGCGCTGCAACGCGGATCTGCTGCTGGCCACCGACCCGGACTGTGACCGTGTGGGCATTGCCGTTAAGAACGAAGAGGGCGAATATGTGCTGCTGACCGGTAACGAGACCGGTCTGCTGCTGCTGGACTATGTCTGCAGCCAGCGTGCGAAGCACGGCAAGATGCCCGCCAACCCCGTGATGGTCAAGACCATCGTCACTATGGATCTGGCGGAACGGATTGCCGCCTATTACGGCGTGGAAACCCGCAATGTGCTGACCGGGTTCAAATTCATCGGTGAGCAAATCGGTCTGCTGGAAAAGGAAGGCCGGCCTGAGCGGTATATCTTCGGCTTCGAAGAGAGCTACGGCTACCTCACCGGCACCTATGTGCGCGATAAGGACGGTGTAAACGCCGCCACCCTGATTTGCGAAATGTTCAGCTACTACGCCACGCAGGGCATCACCCTGCTGCAGAAGCTGCAGGAGCTGTACAACCGCTTCGGCTATTGCATGAACACGCTCCACTCCTACGAGTTTGAGGGTGCCGCGGGCTTCACCAAGATGGAGGCCATCATGGCCAAGTTCCACGAAGGTCTGGACACCATCGGTCCCAAGAAGGTGCAAACCGTGCTGGACTACTCCAAGGGTCTGGACGGCCTGCCCAAGGCGGACGTGCTGAAGTACCTGCTGGAAGGCAATTGTTCCGTTGTTGTCCGTCCCTCCGGTACCGAGCCCAAGCTGAAGGTCTACATCAGCGTCAGCGCGGAGAACCGGGAGCAGGCGCTGGCAGTCGAGAGGCAGCTGTGCGACGCGCTGAAGGACTACTTCAAATAAGCTGATTTAATGCATGCCCGCAAGGTCTTTCCCTGCGGGCATTTTTTACGGTGATATATATGGAGCAAATTGTTTCTTCGCTTCTTCCGTTCAAGACCGTTCCCGCCTTCCGGTCCGGCTCGCTGACCCCCTGGGGCGGCGAAAAACTGAATACGCTGTATCACAAAAGCGCCCCGCCGGAAACGCCCGGCGAAAGCCTGGAGGTCAGCTGCATCCCCGGGTTGGAAAGCATGGACTCTCAAGGCAACACGCTGCCGGAGATGATTGACCGTTTCGGTGAACGGCTGGTAGGCGGATACGCCGGGAAGCCCTTTCCCCTGCTGCTGAAAATCATCGACGCGCGGGAGGCTCTTTCCGTACAGGTGCATCCGGACAACGGATACGCCGCCCGCGAGGGCAAGCTGGGCAAGACCGAGGCGTGGCTGATTCTGGACGCCGCGCCGGGGGCGGAGCTGATATACGGCCTGCAGCCCGGTGTGACCCATGCTCAGCTGGAGGCTGCCTTCACCGTGGGCGGCCCTGTGTCCGGTCTTCTGCGCCGCGTACCGGTGAAGGCAGGGGATGTGGTGTATATCCCCGCGGGCTGTGTGCACGCCATTGGCGCGGGCATCACCCTGTACGAGATTCAGCAATCCTCCGACATCACCTACCGTTTCTACGACTGGGACCGTCGCGATAAGGCAGGAAATGCCCGCCCCCTGCACATTCGGCAGGCGCTGGAGGTGACGGACGTTTCCTTCCGGCAGGAACCGCTGAAAAGCAGCGGTGCCCCGGTGGACAAGGTCATCGCGAATGAGTATTTCTCCCTTTTTCTGCTGAACGTGAATGGTCGGATCGGGCTGCCGCCTGTGCCGGATTTCGGCATGGTGACATCCTTTGCCGACAGCCTGACACTGCTGTGTGGGGAATCCAGGCTGACACTGAACAACGGCGAGACTGCCTTTCTCCCCCGCGGGTGTGACTGTACCCTGTCCGGCAGTGGTACGGCCGCCCTGTCCATGCCCGCCCCCGCACGGTGATTATGCATTTTTCCCCGGAATGTATGTTTCCGGGGCTGAAATGTAATTATCCAGAAACAGTTCATGTAACTGAACAATCCTGTATTTTTCTATGTTATTTCCCTATTCCAGAAGAAATATCCGGCATATACATTCCCATGTAACCGTCGAATTATGCATCATTTGCATATTGATTGAAATAGGCCCTGCCTCCGATGCGACCGGTGCATACGGAAACAGGGCCCTTATTTTTGTGCCGGTGGGGGTTACAGGATTGTCTCCATGCCCACCTTTTGCGGCTTCAAGCCGCATTTTTCATAGAAACGCATGGCAGGCTCGTTAAAGGCCCATACGTTCAGCGTCACATTGTAGCACCCGGACGCGCGGGCGAAATCCACCACATACGCGTACAGTGCTTGGCCGATGTGCTGCCCGCGGCGTTGTTCATCCACGCACAGGTCATCGATATACAGCGTCTTGATATCGGTCATAATATTATGCCCGATATACTGCTGGAAAATGCAGAACGCGTAGCCCAGCACATGATTTTCCTCATCCAGCGCCGCGAAAATCGGACGGGTGTCATCCCGGAGGATTTCCAGCAGTTCCTTATCCGTGTATTTTTTGGCATCTGCCCGGAAAAGATCCGGTCGGCCCTCATGATGCACATTCAATACCTGTCGAAGCAGTTCGTTGATGCCATCGACATGTTCAGCCGTTGCCCGCACGATTTTCATTGTCCGTCCCCCTCTTTTTTTCCCGCTCGCGGCAGCCTCCGCGCGCACCTTCAGCATACGTCAACCCGGTTCTTTTGTCAAGAAAGAACCCCGTTATGGGAACGATTGTTCGCCTATAATAGGAAAGTATTTTTTGCAAAAGGCTTGAAATGTAGCAGGTGATATGATACAGTAAATGCGTTTCACGATGATCCCTGCCCGTTCTGGCGGCTATTTTTCGCCGGATTCATCGTGCAGACGGTAAAAGTTGTATCGAAAGTGTATTGTCAGGAGGGGGTGAGAAGTCATGCTGTCCCGCGCGTTGGGGTTTGGTCTGAACGGTGTGGAGGGGTTCCCTGTTACGGTTGAGGTGAACCTGTCCGCCGGCAAGCCCCGCTTTGATATCGTCGGATTGCCGGATGCCTCCGTGCGCGAAAGTCAGGACCGTGTCCGCTCCGCCGTGCAGAATATGGGCTACAAGATGCCCGTCTCCTGGATTACGGTCAACCTGGCCCCCGCCGATGTGAAAAAAGAGGGGCCCTGCTTTGACCTACCCATTGCCCTGTGCATTTTAGCGGCCTCCCGGCAGGTCCACCTGCGCGAGTTGGACAGGATTCTTCTGATGGGAGAGCTGTCCCTGGACGGCACGATTATGCCTGTCACCGGCGCTCTGCCCCGCGCCATCGCCGCCAAGGAGCAGGGCATTGCCTGCGTTCTTTGCTCTCGCGACAACGCGAAGGAAATTCAGTGCATCGAAGGTCTGAACGTTTATCCCTGCCGCACCCTGAAAGAAGCGGTGGAGCATTTGTCCGGCCTGTGTCCCATTCTTCCCCAGATTCAGGTCAGCTATGAGGAAATCATGACCCGTCCCCAGACGGGCACCATTGATCTGTGCCAGGTCAAGGGGCAAACCAACGCCAAGAAGGCGCTGGAGGTGGCGGCCGCCGGCGGACACAATATGCTGATGGTCGGCGTCCCCGGCAGCGGAAAAACCATGCTGGCCAGGTGTCTGCCCGGCATTCTGCCTTCCATGAGCTTTGAAGAGGCGCTGGAGGTCACGCGGATTCACTCCGCCGCGGGCGTGCTGGAAAGCGGTACCGGCCTGCTGACGACCCGTCCCTTCCGCAGCCCCCATCATTCCGCCTCCATGGCGTCCATGATTGGCGGCGGTGCGAACGCCCGTCCCGGCGAGGTCTCGCTGAGCCACAACGGCGTACTGTTTCTGGATGAGCTGCCGGAATTTTCCCGCCCCACCCTGGAGGCCATGCGTCAGCCGCTGGAGGATGGCTTTGTCACCGTATCCCGCGTGCAGCAGTCTGCCCGCTATCAGGCGCGGTGCATGCTGATTGCCTCCATGAACCCCTGTCCCTGCGGCTACTATGGCAGCCAGACCCGGCCCTGCCGCTGCACCCAGCATGACATTCGCCGCTATCTGGACCGGATTTCCGGCCCGCTGCTGGACCGCATCGACATTCAGATTGAGGTGGACGCGCTGAACGTGGAGGATATCCAATCCGCCGCGCCTGCGGAAACCTCCGCCACCGTGCGGGAGCGGGTGGAAAAGGCCCGCATGCTTCAGCGGGAGCGTTACAAGGCGGACGGCATTTTCTGCAACGCCCAACTGACCAACACCCTGATTGAAAAATACTGCGCGCTGGACGCTTCCTCCGCCGCCATTCTGGCAGCCGCGCAAAAGAAGCTGAACATGTCCATGCGCGCCTATACCCGCACGCTGAAGGTGGCCCGTACCCTGGCGGACCTTCGAGGCGCCGCGCAAATCGGTCCGCAAGATATCGCCAGTGCCGGGTCCTACCGGGCTCTTGATTCC
>JAZUDA010000046.1:0-7203 GCA_045639455.1 Clostridia bacterium
TGTATCTTTATTTCCGGAGGGGTGTATTTCAATGATTTCCGTAAAGACAATGAAAAAGGAATTGCAGTTGAGCCTGCTATCCCCCACTTCAAAAACGGAAATGAATATCACAGTAGTTGACGTAAACCGTCCCGGCATGCAGTTCGTTGGCTTTTATGAACACTTCGCCAACGAACGGGTGCAAGTCATCGGTCTGGTCGAAATGAGCTATCTGGAAAGCATGGACAGTGATGTCCGCAGGAATATGCTGACCAAGTATTTTTCTTACGATATTCCCTGCATCATCATTTCCCGAGGGCTCATGCCGCCCAAGGAGTTTCTTACCCTTGCCCAGGAGCGCGATGTTCCCGTTTTCCAATCCAAGCTGGATACCACCCATATTTCCTACAACCTGATCACATTCCTGAACAGGCAGCTTGCCCCCCATATCAATCAGCACGGAGTGCTGGTAGATGTATTCGGGATGGGTGTTCTGCTGACAGGCGACAGCGGGGCCGGAAAAAGTGAGGCTGCGCTGGAGCTGATTAAACGCGGTCACCAACTGGTAGCCGATGATGTGGTGGATATCTGCCGCCTTGATAAAGATTGGCTGGTGGGCGAGGCACCTGAAATGATCCGTCACCTGATGGAAATCCGCGGTCTCGGCCTGATTGATATCCGGGCAATGTTCGGCATTAGTGCCGTACTGGAAAGCAAGTCCATAGACATGGTGATTCACCTGGAGAAGTGGGACGAAAAGAAAGAGTATGACCGTCTTGGATTGGTAGAGGAAACAACAACAATCCTGGATGTGAAGCTCCCCTATCTGGCCATGCCTGTAAAGCCCGGTCGGAACCTGGCCATCATTATTGAGGTAGCCGCCCGAAATCTGGGTCTGAAGCGGTTGGGTTATAACGCTGCTCAGGAAATGGACCGGAGGATGATGGCTCTTGTACATCAAAGTGAAAACCAGACGACAGACTTTTGATTATGAATAAGGAGAATTCGGTTATGCTTCGTATCGGCATTGACCTCGGCGGAACCGGTATCAAAACCGGCCTCGTGGACGAAAACGGCTCCATTCTCTGCACCTGTGAAACTCCGACGCTTGCCAAGCGCCACTACAGTGAAGTGATTCGCGATATGGCGGATTGCGCGCTGAAGCTGCTGGATAAAGCGCACGTAACCCTCTCAGATATTGCCTCCGTGGGGGTGGGTGTGCCCGGTGTCTATGACGCGAAGACCGGCATCATCCTCTGCTGCCCGAACCTTGGCTGGCGGCAGGTGCCTTTCAAAAAAGAATTCACCCAATACATTAACCTGCCGTTGTATGTGGACAATGATGCAACTGTGGCAGGCTATGCCGAATATGTGGCCGGCTCCAGCAAAGGAACGGAGAACTCTTTGTTCCTCACGCTTGGCACCGGCGTAGGCGGCGGCATTATTTTGAATGGTAAGCCGTTCTCCGGCTCCCATGGGTTAGGAGGTGAGGTAGGACACGTCATTTTCCGACTGCATGGCGACAAATGTTCCTGCGGCAACGAAGGTTGCCTGGAACGCTATTGCTCGGCAACGGCGCTCATCAATATGGCGAAGGCCGGTCTTGCCTCTCACCCGGACAGCGCGGTATACGCCGCCTGCGAAGGAGACCCCGAGCGAATCAACGCGAAGATCGTGTTTGATGCCGCGAAGGCCGGTGACACATTCGGCCTTGCCCTGTTTAATGAATATGTGAACAATTTGGCGCAGGCCATCGGTTCCCTGATGCAGATTTTCGACCCGGAGATGGTTGTGTTGGGCGGCGGTGTGTCCAAGGCCGGCACTTTCCTGACGGACGAGCTGAATCGCCAGATTCCCAACTATCTGCTCTACAAGGACGCCGTCTATGGCAGCGTCACCATCGCCTCGCTTGGCGCGGATGCCGGTATTATCGGTGCCGCTATGCTGGGCAAATAATCAATACTGAAAAAAGGAAGTGTATTTCCGATGAACACCACCGTTCGTTCTCTGTTCCGCAATGTTCCCGCCCATGATTTGGAAAACATCACCGTCAGCGGTTGGGTTCGCACCGTCCGCGACTCCAAGGCATATGCTTTTATTGAGCTGAATGACGGTACTTTCTTTAAGAACCTCCAGCTGGTGCTGGAAGACGGAATTACCGCAGATTTCGATGCCGCTACCAAGATTACCCTGGGCAGCGCCATTACCGCTACCGGTAAGCTGGTGCTGACCCCCGGTATGAAGCAGCCTTTCGAACTGAAGGCCACAACCGTGACCGTAATCGGCACCTGCCCGCAGGACTATCCCCTTCAGAAAAAGCGTCATACCTTTGAATACCTGCGTACGCAGGCTCACCTGCGTCCCCGCACCAACACCTTCGCCGCGGTATTCCGTATCCGTTCCCTTGCGGCTCAGCTGATTCATGCCTTCTTCGCGGAACAGGATTTCGTGTACACCCACACGCCTCTGATTACCACCAGCGACTGCGAGGGGGCCGGTGAAATGTTCCGCGTAACCACGCTGGACATCAACAATCCTCCCCGCGACAAGGACGGCAAGGTAAAGGAAAGTGAAGATTTCTTCGGTCGTTCCGCCGGACTGACCGTTTCCGGTCAGCTGAACGCTGAGGCCTATGCACTGGCCTTCCGTAATGTTTACACCTTTGGCCCCACCTTCCGTGCTGAAAAGAGCTATACGCCCCGCCATGCCGCCGAATTCTGGATGGTTGAGCCTGAAATCGCCTTTGCCGATTTGGATGACGACATGGTGCTGATTGAGGCGATGGTCAAGTATGTCATCCGCGGTGTTTTGGAAAAAGCTCCGGAAGAGCTGGCTTTCCTGAACCAGTTCGTGGATAAGAATCTGATAGAGCGGCTGACCCATGTGGTTGAGAGCGATTTTGCCAAGGTTTCCTATACCGAGGCTATCGAGCTGCTGCAGAAGAGCGGCCACACCTTTGAATATCCCGTGTCCTGGGGCATCGACCTGCAGACCGAGCATGAACGTTTCCTGGCCGAAGAGACCTTCAAGCGTCCTGTGTTTGTGTATAACTACCCCAAGGAAATCAAGGCTTTCTATATGCGACTGAACGATGACGGAAAGACCGTTGCCGCGGTCGATATGCTTGTTCCCGGCATCGGCGAGCTGGTCGGCGGTTCCCAGCGCGAAGACCGTCTGGATCTGCTGGAGGAGCGCATTCGCGAGCTGGATATGAACCCGGAAACCTACAGCTGGTATCTGGAACTGCGTAAGTTCGGCGGCGCGCCCCATGCGGGCTTTGGCCTGGGCTTTGAACGCCTGATTATGTACCTCACCGGCATGAGCAACATCCGTGACGTACTCCCCTTCCCCCGCACTACCGGCAGCGCGGAATTCTGATGAAAGCGGCGGCGTAAAAACGCCGCCCTTTTTCCATGAACGGAGACAATTATGCGTGCAAGAGAATACGGCTTTACCGTGGGCAGTATGCCGTGCGGGCCTCTGAACAAGATTACGGATGTGCCCGGTGTTTTGGTTGGCCATACCACCATTAACGAGAACGGTAACCACACGGGTGTCACGGTTATTCTGCCCGGTGCGGAAAACCCCTTTACGAATAAGCTTCCATGCGCTTCCTTTGTATTGAACGGTTTCGGGAAAACGCTGGGGCTTGTACAGGTGAACGAGCTTGGCTCTTTGGAAACGCCCATCGCGCTGACCAACACGCTAAACGTGGGCCTGGTGCATGACGCCATGGTCGGCTACATGATTGACCGCTGCCGAGCGGACGGCATACGCCTCACCAGTGTGAACCCGGTTGTCTGTGAATGCAACGACGCCTCACTAAATGATATTCAGCTTCGTTCCGTCAGGGAGTCTCATGTACGCGCCGCCATCAATGCCGCCTGCGCCGATTTTGAAGAAGGTGCCGTCGGATGCGGCGCCGGGATGACCTGCCACGGTTTCAAGGGCGGGGTAGGTTCCGCATCACGGATTGTGGAGCTGAACGGTGAAAAGTTCACCGTCGGCATCCTGGCCCAGACAAACCACGGCCGTCAAAAGGACCTGACTATCGCTGGTAAGCCTGTAGGGCAAATGATTGCCGACTACGAGGAATTGCCGGATAAAGGCAGCTGTATCATGATTCTCGCGACGGATGCCCCGCTCAGTGACCGCCAGCTTCGCCGGGTCATTACCCGCTGCAGTGTAGGTCTGGCAAGGCTCGGTTCTTACATCGGGCATGGAAGCGGCGAGGTTTTTATCGGCTTTTCCACCGCCAACCGAATCAAATCGGATGCGGACGATCTTTACGTTACCCGCGCCGTGAATGAAAGCAGGATGGAATTATTCTTCCGCGCCGCTGCCGAATGTGCCGAAGAAGCGGTACTGAATTCGCTATTTGAAGCAAAGCAGATGCAGCACGGTGATACCGTTCGCCGCGCCTTACCTGATTGCATGAAGGAGGCCGGTCTCTTATGACCCTTACCTGGACCACATTTCTGATTGTATGCCCGTTGGTATTTCTTGCCGGGTTTGTGGATGCCATCGGCGGCGGCGGAGGTCTGATTTCCCTGCCGGCCTACCTGATGGCGGGCTTGCCCTCCCATATGGCGGTGGCGACAAACAAATTTTCCTCTACCTGCGGTACGCTGGTTTCCACCGCTCGCTACTGCCTGAAGGGCTACGCGGACTGGAAGCTTGGAATCCCTGGCATGATTGCCGCCGTTCTCGGTGCGCAGGTTGGGGCACGAATCGCGCTGACCGTATCGGATGAAGTGTTCAAGATTGTGCTGCTGGTGTTACTTCCCGTAATCGCCATATATGTCCTACTGAAGAAAGACCTGAAGAACAAGGATTCCGCTCCGATGCCGTTCAAAAAACAGCTGGCTCTCCTCGTTCCCCTCACTTTTCTGATTGGAATGTATGACGGCTTCTACGGTCCGGGGACCGGCACTTTCCTGATTCTGATTTATACCGGCCTGATTCGGATGGATGTGCTGACGGCCTCCGCCAACATGAAGTTGGCCAACCTGGCCTCCAATATCTCCGCCTTTCTGATTTTTCTTTCGGAAGGGCTGGTTCTCCTGCCGCTTGGCCTTGCCGCAGCGGCGTTCAGCATCGGCGGCCACTATCTGGGCGCCGGGCTTGCCATCAAGAACGGCGCAAAAATCGTGCGCTATATCATATTGGGCGTAATCGCGCTGCTCTTCCTGCGACTGATTGCGGAACAGTTCGGTCTGCTGTAATTGAATACTACCGGAAGGAACAGCTCCTTCCGGTAGTTTTTTGTTCAGCAATAAGGGCAAATGACGGAACCCGAACCGGTCTTTTTGACTTCAAGCCGGTTATCAATGCGTTCACGCAGCTCAGGAACATGGCTGATAATCCCCACGTATCGGCTGCCGCCCGCCAGTTGGTCCAGCACTTCCAGCGCGTGGGCCAGTGCGGTTTCATCCAGCGTGCCGAATCCCTCGTCAATGAACATGCTTTCAAGCGTCACGGCGCCGCTTTGCGACTGCACCATATCGCTGAGTCCCAACGCCAGGGACAAGGAAGCCATGAAGCTTTCGCCGCCGGAAAGCGTGCTTACATCACGCCACTGCCTCGTACCCCAATCGAATACTTCCAGATCCAGCCCGCTCTTTGCTATCTTGTTCTTCGCGTCGGGACAGACACGGATGGTAAAGGCGTTCTCGGTCATAATATGCAGTCTGGCGTTTGCCGCGTTGACCACCTGCTGGAAATACACCTGCTGAACATATGCCTCGAATGTCACCTTTTCCTTGCCTGAAAGGTTACCCGAAATCGTTTTATGCAATTCCTCCAGAGCGATACGGTACTCGTTTTTTTCCTTGCTTTTTTGCAAAATCTGCTTCATTCCGTTCAGGGCGTCACAGTTCACTTCAGCCAGATGGTTCATGTTCTGGCTTACCTGCAGATTCCGTTCCTTTTTCAGTTTCAATTCCGCAAGCTTCCGCTCGTCTTCCGTAAGGTCGCTTTTATGCTTTCCGCTAACCTTCCGGCCATTGTCACGGATACGGTCCTTCAACGATTTGACTTCACTCTCATAGTTCTGAAGCTTCTTTTCGGTCTCCTTCATTTCTTTTTCGGACATTTCGGCTTCTTTGCGCTGCGCTTCGTCCGCAAAGCCGTTCTTCTGAAGGAAAACATCAAGCTCCTTTTGCAGCTGTTCAACCTTCTTCTTCAGCGTTTCCGCCATATCCCGGTTGGTGTTCAGCTCCGCCTCAATGGAGTGCAGCTCTTTTACGGCCTTTCGCTCTGCCTGATCCGCATCATCGGCCTTCCCGCGAAGAATTGCCGCCTCTTTTCTGCATCTTTCAATCTTTGCCTTTACACAATCCTCCTTATCATCCTTTCCAAGCCCGCACTCGCACATTTTTTCGGCGGCGTGTTCCAGCTCCGCACTGATTCCCACAAGCGCGGAACCCTGCTTGGCACGGTCTTCGACCAGTTTGTTTTTACGCTTTTCCGCTTTGTCAAATTCCACCTGGGTCACCGTTTTTCCCTTTTGCTTTGCCGGATTGGGATGCACGGTGCTGCCGCAAACAGGACACGGTATGTTTTCCTTCAGCTCCTTTGCAATTGAAGAATACCGTTCCGCATAATACGCGTCCTTGACAGACAGCCAGGTCGCTTCAGCTTCATTTTCATCCCGGATCAACCTGGCCAGGCTTTTCTCAGCCGCTTCCTTGTCGGCTTTCAGCTTCGCGTACTGTGCAAGCACCGGCAACGTTTTTTCCAGTGCATCTGCCTGTTTTTCAAGTTTCTCCGCTTCGGGAAGCATCCGCTTTGCCTGTTCCAGTGCCGCAACCGCCTCAGCGTGGGCATTACGGACAAAAGTCTGTTGTTCTTCCGCCTGCTTGATCTTGCCTTCACAATCCCGCAGAGTATTGTTTGCCTGGCTCAATGCTACACTGGCGGCCTTCCCCTCACAGGCGATACGGCTCCGTTTCAGTTGAAGACGAAGGTCGTCGATTTCGCCCTTTCGTTCCGCCATTTCAGCTTGTCTCGCCAGAAGAGCTTTCCTCTCCTCAAACAGCTGATTGGCCTGTCGCTTGCTCTCCAGCGTTTTGTTCCTTTTTTCGACCTGTTCCTCCGCCTTGCGGAAGTCCTCGTCCGCTTTCTGACACCGATTCCGCAGGTAGACGGCATACTCCTCCATCACATCCTGGGACGGATTCAGAGGACGTTCTTTCACAAAGCAAAGTCGGATCGTAGCCATGT
>JAZUDA010000047.1:0-6839 GCA_045639455.1 Clostridia bacterium
TGGTGCCCAGCTTGTACACGCTGGGGGTGGCGGTAGCGGTGGAAACACCGGGTGTAGCGGAGGTGACGGGCGCGGGCGAAGTAGCCACATAGGGCGTAACGATGCTGATGTAGGCGGTAGGAGTCGTCAGCGTAATCATGCCGTTCGGGTCCTGGGGAGGCGTCAGAATAACGCCGGAGCTGCCGGGGGTCGTCTGACTTACCGGAGGAGGTGTCATGATCGCTTCGGGAGTCAGCAGCGGAACAACGGGCGCGGATGAGACAGTCGGGGTGGGAATGGACGTAGGCGTGACCGCCGAGGCCCAGCTCAGGTTGCTGCCGCCCGTGGACACAGGCGTCCCGGTAATATTATCCGGCTCCATATAGCAGCCGCTGAGCAGGAACGCGCAGGCGCACAGGAGCACAACCAGGAGGACGACTTTCTGCCACTGTTTCATCAAAACAATAACCTCTTTTCCGTTTCGGTTCCGGCAAAACACGGTAAATAAACCGATAATTTCACACCTACATTGTACCTATTATTGTTCCATTTTGCAAGCTTTTTTTTATCTTGCACATATAAAACGAACCGGACAGGGGATTTGTTCCGTTCCCTGCCCGGAAAACCGGGGATGATTCGATTTAAAACGGCATCGCCGTGCGGGAGGAGAGGTAGAACAGCGGCACGCCGTCCGCTGTCAACGCCCAGTTCAGCGCGTCCATCCGGTACGCGGCAAAGTCGCGGACGGTGCCGTCAGCCAGTTCCGCCGACAGCGTCCACGCGGGGATGGAATCGTACGCCTCATCGCCCCGCAGCGACCCCGTCACCTGAATGGCGGACAGGGCGGGAAGAATGTCGGCAAGTTCAGCGCTGTCGGGCGTGAATACGGCGGTTTCCCCGTTGGCGGTGTAGGTGAGGCGCGCCAGCGCGTCGCCTGTTACGGAAAGCGGCGTGCGGGACAGCCAGCCGCGCCAGCTCCCGGTCAGGACCGGGGTCAGGATATAGGTGAGGCTGCGGTACAGCTGCCCTTTGTAGGCCACGCAGGTCTGCAGCTCCTCACCGGAGGGAATCATCACGGTGAAGGTGAGGACGGATTCCGTGGCCTCGCGGCCGGACTCCGTGCCCGGCTCCTGCCGGACGGTGACGGTCACGGCAGTATCATCCATGCCCGCGACGGCGCGGTTCTCTGTTGTATCGGGACCCCGGGGGCTGCCCAGCAGCAGGGAGGAGACAAGGGTCAGGATGCCCTCCCCCTCGTCGGTATCCAGCGGTGCGACGATTGGGGACAAAAGTGTATAGCTGCCGCCGCATACGCCCATTTCCCACAGCGGGGTGCCGTCCGCCCGGGACAGGGCGACGGAACGGATCCGGGCGGGAATCATGACGGGCTGATCCACCCGGGCCAGCTCCTCCCGCTTCACGCAGAAGGTGCTGTAGGCGTCCCGGGGAATCAGCAGCAGCCGGGGGTCGGTGTCCGTGAGAAAATAGTACCCGTCCTCCGCGGCGGCGCCGACGGTGAAGGAGAACGATTCGCCGGTGCCGCGCAGGGCGGTCACGGTTACGGCGGGCTCTGTCAGCCCCATGGCCTGCCACTGGTCGGCAAGGCTATTTGCGTCCTCTGCCACCACTTCCGCGGCCTCCATGAACCGGAGCGCGGAGAGCATGCCGTCGGCAATAGTCTTATCCACCGTGACGGAACCGTCCTCGGTTGTCAGCAGACCGTCTTCCCCCACCAGCAGGGTATAGCTTTCCCCGCCCCGGGGGGATACGGTGAAGGAGACGACATCCGGGTCGTTCCACAGCGTCAGATCCGGCGTATCGGGAAGCAACGCTTCATCAATGGCCTGCCGTTTCACTTGCCCCGCGTAGCGGTACAGCAGCAGTCCCGCGAAAAGCAGCACGGCAAGAAGGACGAAAATCAGGGGTACCGGCACGCCCCGGCGGGCTTTTTTCTTTACAGGCGGCTGCATGTTATCGCCTCCTGCGCCGCAGCAGCACGGCAAAGCCCGGAACCGCGGCGCACACGGGCAGCAGAATCAGCAGAATCAGGGCGGGAACGCGGCAGCCCGCGTCCAGCGGGGGACGGATGGCTTCCCGGCCGTCAATCTCCACGTCAACGGTTTGGGCGGGGGAGAGATAGCTCATGACGGAAAGCAGAAATTCGTAATTGTAGGTGGCGGCATAGAGATTGTCGTTGGTAAGCATGGTGGAGCAGCCCAGGGCAAAGGTGTGGGAAAGCTCCTGCAGAAGCCGCTCGCTCATCACCGCCAGCGCGAAGGGGCCGCTTTCGTCACCGTCGCGGCGGGACAGGTCGGTGGAATCGTCCAGCATGAAGTTGCGCAGGAAGGACTTTTCGCCCGAATACAGCACGCCCACGGTTCCCAGCACGGATGTGGCGGCCTCCGGCTCTGCGAAGCCCCGGCAGCCGGGCAGCAGCAGCGTGGTCGCGCCCTCGGCCATCATGGCGGAGGTGATTTCCGTTTCCGCCATGGCGGGGTAGAGAATCACGGACAAATCATCGCCCATGCCATACACGGTGCCCGCCTCGGTTTTGTCGCCCACAATCAGGCCGTCCAGCGGTACAATGCCCCTTTCCCGCAGGAATGCGCGGAAATTGACCATGCCGGACAGATCGTCACCGTAGTCGCAGGTGACAAAGAAGCTGCCGCCGGCCTCTTCAAACATCAGTAATTCGTCCAGCTCCTCGTCTGCGAAATCCTTCAGGGGGGAGAGAATCATCATCACGCCCGGCTCGTCCGGAATGCCGCGGGCAAGGGAAAAATCAAGGATTTCGTAGCCGTTTTCCGTCAGCAGCTCGGTAAAAAACGGCATATCCTCCCGCGTCAGTTCCTGATGGCCCGTGAGGAAATAAATGCGCGGCACACTTTCCTCGGTCACATAGGTGATGGCACCGGTCAGCTGCCGCTCGTAGGACAGGGCGGAGGCGGAATAATCACCGCTTTCCTCGTCAAAGCGCCATTCCACATAGCTGCCCGTGGTGATAATCCGGTACCGGTCCGTATCGGCGCAGGCCACGATTACATCGTTGGCACCCAGCGTGTCCCCGGCGTTGGCAGGGTACAGGGTGGCGAAGGTGGGGTTGGCGGTCAGGTTCACGGTGGAAAAACGGATGGAATCGCCATGGGCTTCATACCGCTTCAGCAGGGCGGTCAGCTGCAGGTCCTGCTCCGAGGCGGTGGTGGTAATCAGGTACACGTCCACCGGGTGCTCCAGGGAGGAAAGGAGGGAGTCTGTCCGGGCGGACAGGGTGGTGATGCTGTTGAAGGACAGATCCACCTGCCAGCCGTTCACGTCCTCCAGGGTATCCACGCCCAGCGTGACAAGCACGAGAAACGCCGCCGGCACCACGGCAAACGCCGCACGCAGCGCTTTGCGGGAAAACAGACGGGTATCGCGCAGGCGCAGGGCGGACAGCAGCAGGAAAAAGGCGATGAAGGCGAGATAGAAAACAATACTGCCAAAGCTGACCTGCCCCATCAGGAAGGGCTCGTACCGGCCGTACAGGCTGAAGAAATCCAGCACCTTCCGCACCGGGGCGGAGGAAATGCTTTGGCTGAGAAGATCCATGGCCCAAAAAGCGAAGTTCGCGCCGAAGGCCGCGGCCGCGGCGGAGGCGGCGCTCTTTGTCATGCCGGAAAGGAATAAGTCAAGCGCCAGGAAGGAAAGCCCCTGCAGGAGAAAACCGAGATACCCCGCGAAAAACTCGCCGGGGTATACCCGCCCGAAGACGGCTACCACGGCGGGGAAAACCATGCCGGCCACGGTCGCCAGCCCCAGCACCGTGGCTGCGGCCAGGTACTTGCCGGCGATAATCTGCCAGGGGGATGCGGGGGAGGTCAGCAGCAGCTGATCGGTCTTCTGCCGCTTTTCCTCCGCCAGCAGACGCATGGACAACACCGGGCTGACCAGCAGCCACAAAAAGGTGATCTCCCCCAGGTACAGGAGAATATCACCGGAGAGGGCCGCAGCGTTTTCCACATAGAAAATCAGCCCGGACAGGGACAGAAACATGGCCAGGAACACATAGCCGGCGGGCGTATGAAAATAGCCCTGCAGTTCCCGCTTGTAAATGGGGGTCATCCGTACTTTCCTTTCTCAGGTGCAATGGTCAATCCATCAGCAGGGGCGTTTCACCGCTCTCGTCCCAGTGGTACAGGTGTACCGTGGAGTTCCAGCCGTTTTCGTCCTTGCAGTTGTGGGAAACATAGTACTTGCCGTCGCCCAGGGCGATAAAGCCGGTCTGCCCCCAGGGGAAGTAGTAGCCGGGCACGCCGGATGGGTGACGGGTTTCGCCGGTGGCCAAAAGGGTCAGCACGGGGCCGACGGTCCCGTCCTCATAGCCCTGCAGTTTCTTTTCCACGGGCGCCACGCTGTTGTCCACAATATACATGGGGTAGTTGGGGTAGATGTCCTTTCGGCCCAGGTATACGGTCAGGAACCAGACATTCTTCCAGGCGTCGTACTCCAGGTTCTGCACGCCCCAGCTGGTGTTGCCGGTGAAGACGAAATACTTGCCGTCGGGCGCTTCGGGGCCTTCGTGGTGCATGGCGTACTGGTTGATGGGGCGGCGGTACTTGGCCCAGTCGCTGATATCGTACTGCAGCAGCACCTGGTAGTCGTTATCCGTGCGCTCGTTGTCCAGATAGATGCCGTAGGCCACGGTCAGATACTGCTTGGAATCAGGCGCGCAGCCGAATTTCGGCCCGAAGGTGGTGCCGTCGATGCCGGAGCAGCCGTGGCGGTGCTCCCGGGGGAGCTTGGCGTTGAAGTCGTCCACCACCTGCTTCAGGTAGACGCAGGTCATGATGCCGTCCTTCTCGGCGTCCATATCCAGACGGTCAATCTTGCTGACATCAAAGATGGCCATGTAGAAGGCGTCCTCCAGGTCCAGGTCAAGCCCCAGCCGGTTCATGATGCCCTTGCCGATGGCATCGTGCTTGTATTCGAGGGAGCCGTATACGCAGCCATCCTCATTGTTCATGGCGATGCAGCCCAGATGCCCCAGCAGGTTCACGACGGAGCCGATCACGTTGCCGGCCAGGTCGGTCTTAATCAGTGCGGTGGTGAAGGAGTAGTACATGTACTTGCGCTCTTTGTCGATGGCGATGCCCTGCACATGACCGTAGCGCCAGGAAGAGGAATATACCGACAACGGAAGAGTATTGTTCATAGGAAAAACCTCCGACATCATAATCAAAATACAGGATTCTTCTCTATTGTACCACAAAACCCGTGAAAAATCCGTAAATCTTTTCGAACGGGCGAAAAAAAGCCCCGGCGTTACGGCCGGGGGAAAAAGACGGTTCAGTTTTGATAGAAGGCGATAAACAGCGCGCCGTCCTTGGCCAGCGCCTCGATGCGCAGGTCAAAGTCGTAATTGTTCTTGAAAATCAGGTTCAGGGTGTCCGTGCCCACGGAGGAGTCCATGCCGATGGGCAGGTAAACGGAACCGTTGCGGCCATGGGTGCGCCGTTCGATAATATCGATACCGGGCAGCTGCAGGATGGCGTTGAACACGGTGGAGGAGACCTGGCAGGTACCGCCGCCCATGCCTAATTTGGTGGTGCCGTCCGCGAAGACGGGGGCAATCTTGTACCCCTGACGGCTGTTGAAGGGGCCGATTTCCGCGTTGTAATCCAGCGTTTTCCCGGAGGGAATCACCATGTTGTTCAGCTTCACGCAGCTGACAATCAGGTTGACGACCCGGTTCTGATTGGTTTCGGTAGGCGTCTGATAGTCGAAATAGGTGGTGAAGGAAGCAATGGGCAGCCGGGGATTGGAAGGCTTGTCCGTGACGGAAACGGGAATCAGGTCCCGCAGCAGACGGGAATCGATATAGCCGAAGGTGCGGTAGTAGGGAACAACGGCATAGCCGTCCTCCAGCCGCAGGATACTGATGCGGGAACCCTCGCCCAGGGTATTGAGCAATTCGCCGTTTGAATCCAGCACAGGAGCGGTCTGTGCAACGGTGGCAATGTAGGTACTCTTTTCCACACCGTAGGGGGGTGTGGTGACGGGGTCAACGGGGGTCGCCCGGTCAATCTTGTTGCGGCGGATGTACCCCTTCTGCCCGCCCACCTGCACGGTGAGCCACTCGGTATCGTAGCCGGTGATATTCACATAGCTGTTCAGGGGCAGGTATTCCGTGGTGGGGGAGTTATCCTCCTTCGCGGTATGGACATAGCACGCCAGCGTGATGCGGGCACGGTACAGCACCGTGTCGGCCCCCGCCCAGCAGGGCAGAAGACAGAGAACGAGCAGTAAAATCAGAATTTTTTTCAAAATCCGGTTCATCCTTTCTTATTCCAGCGCCAGTACCTTCAGCCACTTGCCCCGCACCATGCGGATAATGGACAGGATGCCGCGCACGGACAACTCCAGCGCCATGGCGAGCCAGACGCCGCGAAGCCCCATGCTGCCGGCCAGGACGGCCGCAAGCGGAATGCGGACGCCCCACATACTGATCAGGTTGATCAGGAAGGGGCCGGTGGAATCCCCGGCACCGCGCAGCGCGCCCGTGATTGCGATGGAAGCGCCGTAGAGCGGCTCACAGAAGGCCTCCATCCGCAGCACCTCGGCACCCAGGGCGATGACGGCGGTATCCGGGGTAAAAATACGCATGATCGGTTCGGCGCAAAGGTACAGCCCCGCGCCCATGAATGCCATGAGGATCATGGTCAGGTTGTTGCTCATATAGGCGAAGCGCTTCATCATGTCCCGCCGGCCCGCGCCCATGGACTGGCCTACCAGCGCCATGGCAGCGGCCTGAATGCCGAAGGCGGGCAGGTAGCAGATGGCTTCGCCCGTCACGGCCAGGGAGTTGGCGGCGATGGCGGTCA
>JAZUDA010000048.1:0-3573 GCA_045639455.1 Clostridia bacterium
CAGAAAGGGGTATCTGAAGTAAGATGAATATCGGAATTTGTATACCCCATAAGGAAGACATGGCGGAGCGGTTCCGTATTGCCGTAGAAAACGGTTTTCACCATTGCCAGCTGACCAGCTGGAACCCCGCGCTGTGGACAAAGGAAGAGGCTGAAAAGCTTAAGTCGCTGTGCCAACAGTATGATATGACCATCACCGCCTTTTGGTGCGGCTGGGTCGGGCCCCGCGTATGGGACTTCTACCAAGGGCAGGAGACGCTTGGACTGGTGCCCCCCGCCTTCCGCTATGTCCGGATGCAGAACCTGATGGACGGTGCGGATTTCGCACTGTCTATCGGTGTCACGGATGTGGTCAGCCACATGGGCTATATTCCCGAGAACCCCTACGATCCCAACTTTCCCGCCCTCGTCGCCGCGCTGAAGACTGTTAGCAGGCATCTGGCCGCCAACGGGCAGAACCTGCTGTTTGAATCCGGCCAGGAAACACCTGTTACTATGCTACGCTGCTTTGAGGAAATCGGTACGGACAACCTGTATGTGAACCTGGACACTGCCAACCTGATTCTGTACGGCAAGGCCAACCCGGTAGACGCGCTGGATGTAATCGGTACCCGCGTCCGCGGCGTTCACGCCAAGGACGGCTTCTACCCCACCGATGGACATCACCTGGGCAAAGAGGTCAAGGTCGGCACCGGCAAGGTGGACTTCCCCGCTTTCATCGCCCGCCTAAAGGAGCTGGGCTATGACGGTAGCCTGACCATCGAAAGAGAAATTTCCGGTGAGCAGCAGTTGAAGGACATTCTGGAAACAAAGGCCTATCTGGAAAAGCTGATTGGATAACAGATGCGGCTCAGGCCGTCAAAAAATCGCATAAATCAAGCCCGTCAAAGAGATTCAACTCATTTGACGGGCATTTCTTTCTATGCGGCAAAAAGAACCTTTTCTTGTTCTCCGCATCCTTTGCTGTTTTCTCAAAAGTGTTTTTTGCCGTTTTATTCCACAGGGATACCATAGCTTTCCAGCATCCATTTGCCGATATCGTACATAACAGATATCTGCTTTTGCCGGATGAAAAGCGGCGGGGCGGACACGCGGTCATTTTCCGACTGGAATTTTCTGTAGTGGGGCCAGGAATTCGGAAACCGCACTGTATTACTGCCTTCAAAGGTGAAATCCCCTTTGTACCCTGCTTCCAGCAAAGCCTTCAGTACTCTGTCAAAATTTGTTGTTCCCACCAGCGGCATCACATGTGAATCCGCATCGCCGTAATTATCCTGGATATGAAGCGCGCGAAGTTCCTCCCCCATGGCAAGAATTTCTCCGTACTGGTCAAGGCCCTCTACATTGGCATGACCTGTATCCCAGCAAATATGGAGGTAGGGCAAATTCGCTTCCCGGACAAATTCCAGCATTTCCGCCCCCGTACTGCCGTAATAGCAGGGGTTCCATGCCCTGGAGGAATTTTCAAACAGAATATCCACCTTGTTTTCCGTTGCTTCGTTCGCGAACAGACGCAAAAACTCCGCATTCTTTTTTCGGAACATTTCCTTTTGTTCCACCCCTTGCCCGTGAACCACGGTGTGAGGAATATGCAGCATACCACAAGCCTCTATGGATCTTTTTGTAGCAAGAATCAGGGCGTCCTTTTTTTCGCCCTCCGCAAAATGTTCGCCGTCCGGGGAATGGGCCTGACAGAAATCAAAGCCGCCTGCCTGCGCATATTCAGCCGCCTGTTCAACCTCTTTCTTCCAGCTGTCACCGGACGCAATCCACAGAGAGCCGGGATAAATAATCCCGTAAAACGACAAATCAAGATGCGTAAATCCCGTCTGCTTCATAGCACGTATCGGTGCCGCAATACTCTTGCTATCGAAAAACGCTGCCAAATCGCCGGTTGTTGTCACAAGTTTCATACTATTCTTCTCCTGTAAGCTATGTTTGGAGGCTTTTACTTCAAAAAATGCCGTCCCTCCTTTTTTATAGGAAGGACGGCGATATCCGTTACCGAATTACTGGGGCATATACTTGTCATTGCGGACAATCTTCGCAGCGCTGACCCACTCGGCCACCTTGGCTTCATAGGCTTCATCCTGAGCCTCGGTCAGGGCGCTGTTGTACAGGCTGTCATGTACGGTGGCGATATCAACGGGGCCCTCTTCCACATCGGCCTCATACTTCAGGATATGCAGGCCGTAGTTGGACTTGGTGGGTTCGGAAACATCGCCAATCTTTTCCAGCGCCATGCCGGCGTTGGTGAAGGACTCTACGAAGTAGGCATAGCCATCGCACAGATAGTAACCAACCTCGGGCATGCCGGTATCCTCGTTGTACTGGGCAACCAAGGCATCAAAGTCCTCACCGGCATCAATCTTGGAGGTAACCTCGGCGACCTTATCGGCAATCGCTTCGGCGGCGGCGGGTTCCGCGGCTTCCAGCTTCTCGTTCAGGGTATTCAGTGTTTCCACATCCGTGGCGGCAGAGATTTCGTTCTGCAAGGCGTTGATAGCGTCCAAATCTTCCTGATTGTACTTGATCAGGATCTGCTTCACGATACGGTAGCCTGCAGGAGCATAATACACGGTGGTGCCGTTGTTCTTGGCGTTGCCGTAGCTGGAGAGGTTGGATTCATAATTGGTCTTGGCGGAAGCGACCTTCTCATCGAACAGAGCCTGCACATCCTCCTCGGTGGGCGCGATACCTTCGATAATGGAGGCACGCAGCTTGTCCTGGGACATGGTGTACTCGCTGGACTTGGTCAGATCTTCCATGTTGATGCCATTGGCAACCATGTATTCCTCAGCCTCAGCCTTGAGTTCTTCCTCGGTCTTGGTCTCGTCGGTGAAGTAAGACACGTAGGAGTCGATGTAGCTGTCATAATCAGCCTGAGCGTTCTCGGCAATAGTGGCCTTTTCCTCATCCGTGAACTCATACATACCCAGTTCCTTGGCCTTGGCATCGGTCACGGCAGACTCGGTCAGGTTGGTCAGAACGGTCTCCAGGGTCTCGGCGCGAATCGCGGCATCGGTGGTATCGTAGGAATAGCCGAACATGCTGTACATATAGGCCATCTGGTACAGCTCATTTTCCAGCTGATTGCCGACTTCGGCGCGGGTGAAGGTGGTATCGTCCACGCTCAGGACAACCTTCTTATTCAGCACAGTCTCATCCTGCTTGATGAGTGCGCAGCCGGAGAGCAGCATCATGCAAACCAGCATCAGGGCCAAAATAGCTTTCTTCATTGGGTTAATTCCTCCATATATCTAATTTCAAATATACGCAACAGGCTTATTATACTCCATATTTTGCAAAACAGCAACCATAAAATCATGAAGAGTTTGTGAAAAATAAAAAAACATCCTCCTTTTATCGAAAAAAGCGTGGTTCAATCTTGAATATAGGCCGTCTTTTGTGGTAGAATAACGATTGTATTATTTCATGACGTTACAGGAGGTTTTCTGCTGTGGATATGAAAGAACGTCTCGCCCAAATCCGTGAACAGTTCACAGAGGAGGCAAAAAATCTTCATTCCTCCAAGGAACTGGAAGAT
Source organism: Clostridia bacterium (assembly GCA_045639455.1). Classification (GTDB taxonomy): domain Bacteria; phylum Bacillota; class Clostridia; order Christensenellales; family Aristaeellaceae; genus JAZUDA01. Next base: position 3,547 of record JAZUDA010000048.1, read on the forward strand.
CTGCGGGTAAAAGTGCTGGGCAAGAAG
>JAZUDA010000049.1:0-4755 GCA_045639455.1 Clostridia bacterium
AAGTATTGCCCCTTCTGCAAGAAGCATACTCTTCATCGCGAGACCAAGTAATGTGTAGGATGTGAATCAAATGGCAAAAGAAAATACTGCAGCCCAGGTCAAGAAGGAAAACTTCTTCGTTCGCCTCGGCCACTGGTTTGCCAAGCTGCCCGGCCGCATCGCCAACAGCTTCAAGAATATGTGGCATGAGCTGCGCAAGGTTTCTTGGCCTACCAAGAAGGACCTGATCAACTATACGCTGATTGTTATCGCGTTCATGGTATTCATGGGCGTGATCATCGGTCTGCTGGACATGGGCGCTTCCGCCCTGGTCAAGGCCCTGATCCCCGCAGCCTAATTACACAGGAGAAGTATCATGACCGAAAAGCCTGAAGAAATCAAGCTGTCTGAAGAAGCTGAAAATGCTCAGGACAGCGAGTCCGCTGAGGACAGAAAGCCCTGCTGGTATGTGGCGCACACCTATTCCGGCTATGAGAACAAGGTACGCGATAACATTCTGAAGTCCATTGACTCCAATGGGATGCAGAACTTGATTTTCGATGTACGTGTTCCCCTTGAGGATGTGGTAGAGATTCGCAACGGCCGTCGGGTGAAGTTCCAGCGGAAGGTTTATCCCGGCTATGTCCTGATTAACATGATCGAGACGACGAAGAGCTGGTATGTCATCCGGAACACCCGTGGTGTAACCGGCTTTGTCGGTCCCGATTCTCGGCCTGTGCCATTAACGGATGCCGAGGTTGAAGTAATGCTGAACACGCAGACCAACTCTGTTGAGTTTGACGTTGCGATTGGTGAGGAGGTTCGTATTCTCTCCGGTCCCCTGGAAAACTTCAAGGGTGTGGTCGCCGATGTGGATACCGTACGGCAGAAACTGCGGGTAACCGTAGTTATGTTCGGACGGGAGACCACAACGGAGCTGGATCTGGACCAGGTGGAAAAGGTTCAGCAGTAATCGGTTTTATCGCCCTCGCGGCGTAAAACAGCAGTCTTCATGACTGTTTACCGTCCGGTATGGGAGCATGTCCCCTGCCGGGCAGTGGGAGGAACGAACGTTGATTTGTTCCGCTTCACCACATTTATGTAGGAGGTGCCATTCCGATGGCCAAGAAAGTTACTGGTATCATCAAGCTTCAGGTGAACGCCGGCAAGGCGAATCCTGCGCCCCCCATCGGTCCCGCCCTGGGCCAGCACGGCGTTAACATTCCCGGCTTCTGCAAGGAATTCAACGAGCGTACTGCCAAGCAGGTGGGTTACGTTATCCCTGTTGTCATCACCGTTTACTCCGACCGTTCCTTCACCTTCATCACCAAGACGCCTCCGGCGCCCGTGCTGATTAAGAAGGCTCTGAACCTGGAGTCCGCTTCCGGCAAGCCCAACAGCCAGAAGGTTGGTAAGCTGACCAAGGATCAGGTTCGCGAGATTGCTACGATGAAGATGCCCGATCTGAACGCTGCTTCCATCGAAGCCGCTATGAGCATGATCAAGGGCACCGCCCGCTCCATGGGTGTTACCGTAGAAGAATAACGATCACAATGTGGGAGGACTATGTGCCGCTATTACCACATGGGAGGAAATAAAAGATGAAGCATGGTAAGAAATATACCGACAGCATGAAGCTGATCGATACCACCAAGGCGTATGACCCTTCTGAAGCGATCGATCTGATCGAGAAGATGGGCAAGGCCAAGTTTGACGAGACCGTAGAGGTCTCCCTCCGCATGGGTCTGGATCCCCGTCAGGCCGATCAGCAGATCCGCGGAAGTGTTGTGCTCCCCAACGGTACCGGTAAGGTTACCCGCATCCTGGTCTTCGCCAAGGGCGAAAAGGCCAAGGAAGCGCTGGCTGCCGGTGCGGATTACGTTGGCGATGCCGACATGGTTGCCAAGATCCAGAATGAAAACTGGTTCGATTTCGACGTTTGCGTTGCCACCCCTGACATGATGGGCGTTGTGGGCCGTATCGGTCGTGTACTGGGCCCCAAGGGCTTGATGCCTAACCCCAAGAGCGGCACCGTGACCATGGACCTGACCAAGGCCATCAACGAGATCAAAGCCGGTAAAGTGGAGTACCGTCTGGACAAGACCGCTATCGTCCACTGCCCCATCGGCAAGGTTTCCTTCGGCACTGAAAAGCTGACCGAGAACCTGTCCGCTCTGGTTGAGGCAATTAACAAGGCGAAGCCCGCTGCCGCCAAGGGTATCTACATCCGCTCTCTGTATCTGAGCAGCACGATGGGCCCCGGCATCAAGGTGAATGCGCTGAAGTTCTGATTCTGCTGAATCAGACGAAGCCGTCCTTTCTTTGGAAAGGGCGGTTTTTTATTTCTGTAACAATCATCCCCCCGTGCTTGAAATTCCATTGCCTGTTATGGTAAAATGAAGTCAAAGAATGAATACCCGATTCCCCTACCCCGAAAGGAAGGATTTCGTTGAAGAAAGCCTTATGTCTTTTGCTTATTATTGCTCTTCTGACGCCCGTGCTTGCGTTTGCTGCCTCCGCACCTGTCGGGTACTACAAAGGCCCTGACGGGACATTATTGCTGTTGGAGGACGGTTCCGCAATCATATATATTAACGGATACGCAGATTGGACGCTACGCTGGGATGATCAATCCATTTACAGCGAAACCGGCTCCCCGGGCTGGTATACCTATGCGGATGGACATCTGTCTTTCGGCTGGGAGGGCGGAGACGGGTATTATACCTATGAGTATGATTACTGCCCGGAAAAGTATCTTACCGCGCCCGCCGGGTATTATACCGGCGATATCGGTTCACTGGAGCTGTCGGAGAGCGGAACCGGTACTCTCTCCATCGGAGGGTATGACGAGCCGATTCGTTGGGATGACCTGCTCATCTACAGCGAATATGACCTCTCCGGGCACTATATCTATGCGGACGGCAAGCTGTCTTTTGCCTGGGAAGGCGGGGAGGGCGGCTATGTATATACCTTTAATTATCTGCCTGAGGGCCGTCCGGAAGCCCTGATCGGTGATTTCTTTGATGTGGTGAATGACGAGCCTTATTTTGTCTACCGTTCCACAGGCAAGCATTACGGCTATGAGGATGATTACTGGGAAGGCTGCAGTGTTTGGTGCGCCGTACAGGATTACAGTGTCAGCACCGAGGCTTCATCGACCCTCGCCCCTCAGGGAAAATTCTCCTACTACGCGAAAAACATTACCAATGGCGACAGAAATAATGCGTGGATTGAGGGCGCGGACGGATACGGTATTTATGAATATATCGACATCACCCGCCGGTATAACGTAGCTCACGAGGAGTACGGCGTGGACTACAAGAACCTGTGCATTGTGAACGGCTATGCGCAGACAGAGGCGAAATGGAAGGCCAACAGTCGGGTCAAGGAGTTGGACATGTATATGAACGGGGAATTTATCACCACCCTTCCTCTGCTGGATATCATGGAACCCCAGTATTTCGACCTAACGCCTTATCACCTTCATGCCGATTCCGGCGCCGACACCGTGTTCCGTTTTGAGATTTGTCAGGTCTACCCGGGTGACAAATATGAGGACACGGCGATTACCGGAATTGAATTTCAGTTCATGACTCCGAATCATTGAGGAGGAAACGATGCTTGTTACAGATCGGGCCACGCTGACACGCTACCGTGCCGAAAATCGCAATTGGCAGGGAATTCCGTCTATCGAAGTGACAGCCAACGGTCGGCTTTTTGCCGCCTTCTACAGCGGCGGTGTAACAGAGCAAAAAGGAAACTATGTTGTCCTGCTCGAAAGCCGGGATGACGGACGAACCTGGAGCGAGCCGATTGTGGCGGTCGACGTTGGGCCGGACGCACGGGCTTACGACCAGTGCCTGTGGATTGACCCACTCGGTCGGCTGTGGCTCTTTTGGGCGGTACAGCCTGGCGCCTGCATCCAGTACGCAATTTGCGACCGCCCGGATGACGGGATACTCCGTTTTTCGGATATCCGCACGCTGGATGCCATGGTCATGCTGAACAAGCCAATCGTGACCCGGGACGGTGCGTGGCTGTTCCCCTGCGCAATTTGGGCGGAACGGGTTGCGGTTGACGGAATGCGCGCAAAGCCAGGCAGCGAGCCCGGAGCCTATGTGTTCGCCTCGTTTGATCATGGCAAGACCTTCTCCCGGTTGGGAAGCGTACAGGCGAAAAGCCGCATATTTGACGAGCATATGCTGCTGGAGACACCGGACGGGATTGATATGTTCATCCGCACCCGCTACGGCATCGCGAAAAGTCATTCCTCGGATGGCGGGTGTCATTTTAGCCCCGATACGGACAGCCGGTTCGGCGGGCCGGGTAGCCGTGTTTTCATCGGCAGGCTTTCCTCCGGTCGGGTACTGCTGGTAAATCACTATATGTTTGCCGGCAGGAATAACCTGACCGCCATCCTGCTCGGTAATGACGGACTCAGCTACGAAGGCATGTTGCTGCTGGATGAGCGGGCGGATGTCTCCTACCCGGATGCGAAGGAGCATAACGGCTTCCTCTACATCGTCTACGACCGGGAGCGGGGCGCACGTTACGACCCGAAGGCGGATTATACCCACTCCGCCCGGGAAATCCTGATGGCCAAGATTACCGAGGAGGATATCCTGGCCGGGCACCCGATAAACCCGGACAGCCGGCTGATGCAGATTGTCAGCGCGTTGGGAGAAAGGGGACAAAATGATGATTGACGCGAATTACTCTATCGAAGCGCTTCGCGTGCTGCTGAATGAGGATTGCCTCCTTGGCCGGTATTTTCCC
>JAZUDA010000050.1:0-5090 GCA_045639455.1 Clostridia bacterium
GAAATAGGCGATGCCGTGGGGCAGAATGCTGCCGTCATTGCTCAGCAGACCCAGCAGCTGAGCGGGCAGGAAAAAGGCCAGCACCATAAAGATGCCCGCCAGCACCACGCCGCATTTCAGGGCAATCCCCGCCACGCGGCGGATGGGCTCCACCCGTTTTTCGCCCCAGTACTGGCTGCACAGTACCGCTGCACCCTCGCCGATGCCGCCCACCAGCTGCTGCAGCAGGAACTGGATTTGGTTTGCCAGCGCCACGCCGCCCATGGCATTTTCGCTGAAGGCGCCCAGCATCACGTTATCCGCCAGGTTCACGCCGAACACGATGGCGTTCTGCAGCGCCACCATGGCCGCCATGGAAAAGAAGCGAAGCAGGAAAGACTTGCGTTTCATTTTGCGAAAAATCCTCCGCCGAAGCAAGATTCCCCCATATTATACAACAGAATCCCGGATTGGGAACTGTTTTTCTCGCCCTAAATGTGGTATACTATTGTCTGATTTCGGTTATTCAGGAGTGCTTTCATGCTTTTTTATATTATTCGCCACGGACACCCGGATTACGGAACAGACTCCCTGACGGAGCGCGGCAGGCTGCAGGCGCTGGCCGTGGGAAAACGGTTGTCAAACGTAGGCATCACCCATATCTATTCCTCTCCGCAGGGGCGTGCCCGCCAGACCGCGCAGCCGCTGTGCGACTTTACCCATAAAACCGCCACCGTCCTGCCCTGGGCCCATGAAATGAGCGAGGAAATGCTGGTTCCGTTCCCGGACGGGCAGATGCGGAGCTTTACCTTCCTGCCCAACGGCGAATTCTTCAAGGACGGCGGTGCGCTGCTGACGGAGGAGACCTCCTTTGCCGCCAACGGCTTCCGTGACGCGGTGGGCATTGAGCCCAAGTGCCGCGCCGTCTGGAACGCTGTGGACGAGTTGCTGGCCGGCCACGGTTACCGCCGTGAGGGCGAAATATACCGGATTGAGCGCCCCAATGAGGACCGGATTGCCCTGTTCTGCCACAATGACCTGGCGCGGGTGGTGTTTTCCCACCTGGTTCACGTTCCCATCCATACCGTGTGGGCGTCCTTCTCCATGAGCCATACCGGTGTCACGGTGCTGGAGCTGCGGAATTGGCCTTGCGGCGAAACGGTTCCCCGCTGCCTGTGCTTTGACGATTTAAGCCACCTTGCTGCCGATAACCAGGCGCTGAATTTCGACGGCAGACTGCCGATTTAACGGAAAGGAAAAGAAAACATGCTGCTCTACATTATCCGCCACGGTGACCCCGACTACGGAAGAGACTGCCTGACCGAGCTGGGCAAGGCGCAGGCGCTGGCCGTGGGAAAAAGGCTGTCCAATTCCGGCATTGACGAGGTTTACGCCTCCCCCATGGGCCGCGCCCGGGAAACCGCGCAGCCCCTGTGCATGCTGACAAAGAAGGAGATGCAGATCCTGCCCTGGGCCCATGAGCTGGGCCGGGAGGTGCAGACCCCCTTCCCGAACGGCGTGAACAAGTCCGTCTCCGTTGTACCCAACGCCTACTATGCCATCAACGGCAACCAGAACATCGGCGTGGCGGATTCCTTCACGGCGGATGGCTTCAAGGAAACCGTAGGTATGGAGACAAAGGCCAAGTGGGTCTGGAGCGAGGCGGACGCGTTTTTAGCGCAGCACGGCTATGTGCGCGAGGAAGGCGCGTACCGCATGGTGGCGCCCAATGACAAGCGCATCGCCATTTTCTGCCACGGCGCCATGGGCCGCTGCCTGATGTCCCACCTGCTGAATATCCCCATCCACACCTTCTGGGGTTCCTTCTCGGTCAGTCATACCGGCGTGTCCATCTTTGAGTTCCGCAATTACCCGGATGGCATCACCGCCGCAAACTGTCTGTGCTTTGACGACCTGAGCCATATCTACGCGGAGCGCCTGCCCTATACCTTCTGTGGACGGGTAAAGCTGTAAAAAAAGAAACCCCGGGGATTATCCCAGGGTTACAGGCTGTACTTCAAAATTGACGCTGTCGCAGCTGACCAGCTGATATTGCACGCCCCGCAGCAGGCCGGAGAAGCCGTATTTCGCCCCGGCGCCGTGAAGATGCCCGTATACGCAGGCGGCGGCACCGTAGCGCTCCAGCAGATCCGTAAAGCAGCTGGGCTCCTGATGCTCCGGAAACGGCGGGAAATGCATCATGACCACCATTTTCTTGTCCGGGGCGATCCTCCGGGCGGTGGAAAGCGTCATTTCAAGGCGGATCGTTTCCCGGCGGACGATTTTCTCGTCCTCGGCGGGCAACGTTTTCCCCGCCTGGGGAAGCGTCCAACCGCGGGTACCGCACACCACCGTATCGTCGATGACGAGCGCATCGTTCTGGATGGCGAACATCCCTTCCGGCAGCCCCGCGCGCACCTTGCCAAGCGCGCTCCACCAATAATCGTGGTTCCCCCTCAGCAGAATCTTCCGGCCCGGCAGCTCGCCAATGGCCATCAAATCCGGCAAAGCATCCTCCAGCTGCATGGCCCAGGAAATATCACCGGGAATCAGCACCGTGTCGTTTCCCGACACCTGACGGAGCCAGCTTTCGCGGATCCTCTCAAAATGATTCTCCCAGTGCGCACCGAATACATCCATCGGCTTCACCTGGCCGCCGGGCAGATGCAGGTCCCCAATCGCAAACAGCATCAAATTTCCTCTTCTTCGTCCTCTTCGTCGTCCTCGGCTTCTTCCTCCGCCACGCTCTCCAGAGAGATTTCCGCCTCTTCGGGGGTGGTGGGTTCCTCATCGATATCGGGGGCGATTTCATCCATGGTGGAAACGGAGTCCATCTCCAGACGGGGAGCATCGCTCATGCCGTCCTGCTCCATATCGGAATCGTCCATATTGTTCATTTCCTTGTAGCAGGTGTAGCAGACATCCTTGCCCGGCATGCAGGGCTCCTCGCCGCAGACGGAGCACAGCTCGGTTTCATCCTCCGTTACCTCGCCCTTCATATCGCGCAGGCAGACCCGGCAGAATTTTTCGGACTCGGTAATATAGTTCAAATCGCAGCGGGGGCATTTCATCAGTTTTATAGCCATATAAATTTCAACGACCTTTTCTTTGTTTTTTCTTTCGCCCGGTAAGGCGCGGACATTATACTACCCTTTTCCCATATATGCAAGCAAAAATTTCATTTTTTCGCAAGGGAGACAACGCCATGAAAATCAACACGATTCTTTACGATCTGGACGGAACGCTGATGGATACTCTGCAGGATCTGCGCGACGCTACCAATGCCGCGCTGGCCAGCCAGGGCTTCCCGGGCAAGACCCTATCCGAAATGCGTCATCTGCTGGGCAATGGCATGGTTTGGCAGCTGACCCACGCTGCCCCCGAGGGCACCCCGCAGGAGACGCTGGAGAAGATTTTCGCCTTCTTCCGGGAATACTACGGCGTCCATTGCGAGGATCACACCGCGCCCTATGACGGTGTGCTTGAAGTAATCGACAAGCTCTCCGCCGCGGGTATCCGGCAGGGCGTGCTGTCCAACAAGCCGGACTTCGCCGTGAAAACCCTCTGCAATAAGTTCTTCCCCACCCTGACCGCCGCGGGCGTGCGGGAAGGCATGAAGCGCAAGCCGGACCCGCAGCTGCTGCTGACCATGATGGAGGAGCTGGGCGGTACGCCCGATTCGACCCTCTACGTGGGAGACAGCGAGGTGGATATCGAAACCGCCCGCAACGCCGGTGTGCCCTGCATTGCCGTCACCTGGGGCTTCCGCGATGTGCCTGAGCTGATTGCCGCGGGCGCGAAAACCATGGTGGATACCCCGGACGAACTGCTTCAAGCCGTGCTTGCCATGAAATAAGTACAACAAAAGCCCCTGACCGCGATGCGGCCGGGGGCTTTGCTTGTCAAGAACAAATCAATATTTGCGCTTGCGGGCAGCTTCTGCCTTCTTCTTGCGCTTTACGCTGGGCTTTTCGTAATGCTCACGCTTGCGAACTTCCTGCAACACGCCGGCGCGTGCACACTGGCGTTTGAACCGCTTCAGAGCGCTTTCCAGGGATTCATTCTCGCGAATACGTACCTCGGACACTGGTTATCCCTCCCCTCGCTCAACGCTCCGTCAGACCTTAAAAAAGACCTTTCGAAGATCGTACGGACATTATAACAACAATAACGTGGAAAGTCAAGGCATTTTTTGAAAAAGAACCGAAAATCGTTACATTTTTGTTACTTCTTTTTTCATGCCTGCGTGTCTCTTTCCGCCCGGGCACCCCATCACACGCCGTTTTTCCGCAGCAGCAGCAGGCTTCCCGCCTTGGCAGCCAGCAGAATGCAAAGCGTAATCATGGACGCGGTAAAGGCCGCCATATCCGTGAGGGACGCGGTCAGGGTGATGAACAGCTGGCAAATCAGCACAATATCCCACACCGTGCCGCCGCTCTTTTCATGGATGGCGCGGTTCCGCTCGTCATTTTCCTCCAGCATTTTTTCCTTCCGCAGCTCGCTGTTTTTCATTAGCTTCCGGTTCAGCCCGATTTGTACGGCAACCCAGACCATACCGCCGAAGAAGATGATCCTGCTGACCTTTTCCGCCAGGGGCGACATCATCCGGGAATCACCCAGGCCCAGTTCGCCCACGATAATCATATACGCCGTCATCAGCACCAGCACCGCGGCCAGAATACGGTTCCGGCGGGCAAGCCGCTCCGCGAACGTCAGCTTCTTATTCGCTTTCATACTCCGCGTCCTCCTGTTCCTTATTTTCCTTCAGGCAGCAAAGTTCCTCCACGCTGACGCCGAAGAACAATGCCATCCGGTACGCCAGCATCAGCGAGGGGCTGTACTGCTCCTTTTCAATGGAAATAATCGTCCGCACCGACACATGCACCCGCTCCGCCAGCTGCTGCTGCGTGATGCCCTTCCGCTGCCGGTACTCCCGCACCTTTGTTTTCATGAATGCCTCCCGAGGAAACATGAAGTTTGCTTCACGTGAAGTCAGCTTCATTATAGGATAGTCGGGGCTGTGTGTCAAGCCTTTTTTCTACCGGATAAAAAAAGCGGGTAGCCACAAGGGTTACCCGTTTTTATGGTGCGGATGAAGGGACTTGCTCTCG
>JAZUDA010000051.1:0-5982 GCA_045639455.1 Clostridia bacterium
TTATGACCCGGACAAGGTGAGCCGCTCCTCTCTGATGGAAACCGTCAGCGCGGGTCGGGAAATGCTGCGGTAACGGAAAGGCAGGTCTCCTTATTTGAAAAAAACTTGGTTTGTACTGCTTCTTCTGACTGTCCTGCTCCTTTGCGGAACGGCCTGGGCAGAGGAAGCCAAAGATATTACAAAGTATTGCACCCTGACGACCAACGGCAACGAAAACAATATTTGGCGTATGCTGGATCACGAGAGCATCTATTACTGGAACTCCCGCAAGGGCAACGGCGGATATTTGGACTTTACGGTGCCGGAGGGGCAGACGTTCGGCGGGCTGTATATCACCTGGGGCGAGGAAGTGGCTCCCTGGGCGCTGCAGAAAAAGAACGGCAAGGCCTTTGATACGCTGTATCAGGGCAAGGCCGGAGACTACGCGCACCAGTATATTCCCGGCGACGGCGGGAACGGCGTTTACCGCATTCAACTGCTGGAAATCGCCAAATATGAGCAGCTTCATATCCGGGATCTGTATATTCTTTCAGACGGAGATTTGCCCGGCTGGGTGCAGCTTTGGGAGCCTACCAAGCCCTCCTGCGATTTGATGGTAATCTCGGCCCATGCGGATGACGAACTGATTTTCTTCGGCGGCGTGATTCCGTACTACAATACCGAGCGCGGGCTGGATGTGGTCGTAGCGTATATGAGCGTGTCGGACTATTACCGCAGGACGGAGCTGCTCAACGGCCTGTGGGAATGCGGTGTCCGCAATTATCCGGTCATCGGCCCGTTCCGGGATGAGTATTGCGAAACGCTGAGCGATGGCTATGCCCATTGGGGCGGAAAAGCCAAAGTCACCGACTATATTCTGGGCCTTATGGATATCTATCAGCCCAAGGTGGTCATCACCCACGATACGAACGGCGAGTACGGCCACGGCGCGCATAAGGCAACCGCCGCCGGCACGCTTGCCACGGTGACGGAGCATAATACATCCGTGGAGAAACTCTACCTTCACCTGTACAAGGAAAACAGCCTGACCATGGATTGGCGGCAGCCGCTCTCCACTTTGGGCGGGCGCACCGCCCTGCAGGTGGCGAAGGACGCCTTTCAGCTGCATGTCAGCCAGCGGGATTTCTTCAGCGTGAAGGATACAGGTGCCACTGCCAATAACCTGTTCGGCCTGGCTTATACAACGGTAGGCGCGGACGAAGAAAAAAACGATCTGATGGAGCATATTTCCCTGGATAAGGAGTGAGAAAGCTTGCGAAAAATCATCTCTCTTCTGTTGATTCTGCTTGTGCTGATTCCTGCGTGGTCCTTCGCCTTTGAGTGCATTCCCACCGCCGATACGGCGGAGTTCCCGGAAATTGAGGGAGTGGGGGCAGACGGCTTCCTGACGGCGGGCGAGTATGTACTGACCGATACCAAACTGGGCCTGTGGCAGTACGTCAGCGATTCCGTGCGGGTGGAGATTAAACGCTACACCGCGACCGATCGGAAGGAAATCTTTTTTGTGGCGCACGTTTATCAAAAGGAGCCCGTGGGCCTTTCCACTTACCTCAGCAACCCCAAGAAGCCTACCGGCGACAAGGCATGGCCATGGGATATCGCCACCAAAAATAAAGTGATTCTCGCCACCAACGGCGACTTTTTCGCCGATCGGGTGGGGGACTCGGGCCCCATGGGCATTGTCATCCGGAACGGCGTTGCCATCGGCAAGAAAAAAGCCTCCAATACCGGCATCCCCACCCTGGATCTGATTGCCCTCTTCCCCGACGGCTCCATGAAATGCTTTGGCGGCAAGGAACATACCGCCGAGGAATATCTGGAAATGGGTGCCACCGATACGCTGTGCTTCGGCCCGATTCTGGTACAGAACGGTGAAGTGCCCGTAAAGCGCCTGACGGATATGGGTGGTGCCCGTGAGCCTCGTACCGCCGTCGGCATGGTTGAGCCCGGGCACTACGTGTTCGTTATGGCGGAGGGTCGCACGGACACCAGCAACGGCCTGCGCCACACCGAAATGGGTGCTTTGATGCTGGAAAACGGCTGTGTGGAGGCACTGAACTTGGACGGCGGACAGACGGCCCTGATTATGTTCATGGGCGAAAAAATCAATGAGACCGGCGTTTGCGGCACGAACAATGTGGGACGCAAGACCACGGATATTGTGGGCGTCGGCTATTCGGAACTGGTTGAGTGATGAAAATGAAAAAAACAGCAATACTTCTTTTCCTGCTGTGCGCGATGTTCCTTGTGTGCGGCGTATCGCTGGCGGAGGACGCGACCATTGCGGGCATGACATTCTCTACCGACGTGGCCGAAATCGATTTGGGCAGCGCCAAGGTCAAGTATGACGACCTGACAAAATTCCTGGACAAGTTTCCAAACCTGACCCATGTAGATATGTTCGGCACGGTAGTGAGCCGGAGCACGGTGAACAAGCTGGCCAACCGCTATCCCAACGTGACTTTCGGCTGGACGATTCGCATCGGGGATGACCACACTATCCGGACGGATCAGACGGCCTTCTCCACCAACCATTATTCCGGCAGCCTCAGCCATGAGGACGTGGACTTCGAGGTGCTGAAATACTGCACCCAGCTGCGCGCGCTGGATTTGGGCCATAATTTTATCCATGACCTGTCCTTTCTGGACTATATGCCGGAGCTGCGGGTGCTGATTGTGGCCTGCAATTACGTGAAGGATATTACCCCCATCGGAAGGTTGACCCATTTGGAATACCTGGAGATTTTCTCCAACAGGATACAGGATATATCCTGCCTGACCAACCTGACCAACCTGATGGATCTGAACTTGGGCCATAACGCTATTACGGACTATACGCCGCTGATGGGAATGACCTGGCTGAAGCGGCTGTGGATGATTAACGGCAGCGAATTCACAAGGACGTGCGACCTTGACCACAATACGATTGTGGCCATCAAGGCCGCGCTGCCGGATACCGTTGTGGATACAAGCCATGAGCCCTCTCTGGGCGGCTGGCGGGAGCATGACCACTATACGGTTATCCGGAAGTGCTTCACCGAGGGTGTCTATTATCCCTTCGCGGACTCAACAGGGGGCGAGTAAATGCAGGAATCCGGAGAAATGTACCTGGAAACGATTCACATTCTGTCCCAACAGAAGGAGACTGTGCGCGCTGTGGACGTGGCGGAATATATGGGCTACTCCAAGCCCTCAGTCAGCCGAGCGCTGGCGATTTTGAAGACGGAGGGCCACGTCACCATTCAGCGCAACGGCGCACTGATCCTTTCGGAAACCGGGCTGGCTGTGGCGGAAAAAATCTATGAGCGCCATATCATGATGGCGGAGCTGCTGAAGCAGCTGGGCGTTACCCCCGAAATCGCGGACCGGGACGCCTGCCGAATTGAGCATGTGGTCAGCGATGAGACGTTTGACGCGATAAAAAACTATATCATTACAAAACAATGACCCGTGCGGGACTCTGAAAAGAAAACAGAGCCCCGTTTTTTGTTTGACGGGGAAAAAAAGAGAGCGTATAATGGGACGGAAATCAGACGTGAAAGAAGGTTACTGCCATGAAACCTGAACTGTATAATTATGATGTGTTCCCCAAGGTAATTCTTGCGGGGAAGGAAAATACCATTACCATCAAGCCCTTGGGGATTCACGCGGGAATCAACGCCGGGGAAAACTATACCCTGGTAATTACCGGCCTCGAGGAGGGCGACCCTGCTCTGTACCCGGAGTGGGAATGCCGCAGAGACCTGCCTGTGCAGGCTGATACGGATGGCTATATTCGTTTTTCTTATACCTTCCCCAGGGAAGAGGAGTATTTCCTGCTGCTGTTCCGAGGCAATCCTGAGGATGACAAGCTTGTAATGAAGGAGAGTGTATATGCGCTGGGGGAGGATATGAAGGGCCGCTATCCTTTCCGCGGTGACCTGCATGTGCACAGTTGCCGCTCCGACGGCAAGGAAGACCCCGTCATGGTCTGTGCCAATTACCGCGGCTTTGGCTACGACTTTATGATTGTATCGGACCACCGCAGGTATTACCCGTCCCTGGATGCCCGCAAGGCCTACGAGGGCGTGGCGCCCAGCTTCAATATTCTGCCCGGCGAGGAGGTTCAGCTGCCCCTGACCGATATCCATATCATCAATGTGGGCGGCGATTACAGTGTCAACGCCTTGATTGACGGCAATATGAACCAAAAGGACCGGGGCGATGATCCGTCCGTCCGTTCCGTGAACGGAAAGTGCCCGCCGGTTATTTCCCGTGAGGAGTATGAACGACAGATTCGGGAAATCGCCCGGGCGGATTGGTTCGGCGCGGAGAGTGCCAACCTAAGCTACGCGGCCTGCGTATGGGCCTTCGACCGTATCCGGGAGGCAGGCGGCATGGGCGTATTCTGCCACCCGTACTGGCGGCGGAAATGGGCCTTCCAGGTGCCGGAAAAGTTCCTGTCCGTCATGTTGGACAACCATCCGTTCGATGCCTTCGAGGTGCTGGGCGGAGAGCGGTACTTCGAGCATAACGGCTTCCAGACCGTCCGCTATTATGAGGAAACTGCTGCCGGCGTGAACTTCCCCATTGTGGGCAGCACGGATACCCACGGCTCCACGGAACATAATATCGGCGGCTTCATCTGCTCTACCATCGTGTTTGCCCCCGAAAATACCAAGGACGGGCTGACGTCCTCTATCAAGGACCGCTATTCCGTGGCGGTGGATACCATCAGCAAGGAATTCCGGCTGGTGGGCTCCCTTCGGCTGCAGAAATATGCCTGCTTCCTGATGAACTGCTACTTCCCGCTCCATGATAAGCTGTGCAATATTGAAGGCCAATATATGCGTCAGTACGCAGCGGGCGAAGAAAAGGCCAAGGCGCGGCTTGACCTGATTGCGGACGATGTGACGGAATTGATGAAGAAATATATCGCTGTGGAATAACCGCTGCAAAACGAAAACACCCTATGGACTCAAAGTCCATAGGGTGTGTATTATTTGCAATTCTTTTATGCCCGGTTGACGGTATCCGTGAAACGCAGGAAGGCGGCCTGCCCCTCAGTACTGCGCTGATAGACACCGGCTTGTTCCAGTACCTTGGCAAACACCTTGCCGATTTCGGCCTTGAGAATATCCTCCGCGTTTTCAGAGGTAAAGGTGTACCGCGTTTTCAGCTCCTCCGCCCAGGCAGCGTGCTTTTCCAGCTCGCCTGTCAGCGGCAGGCCGGCCGTCAGCGCTTCTGCCAGGCTGCGCATTTCCTGCTTCAAACGGGAAGGGAGAACCGCCAGACCCATGACCTCAATCAGGCCGATATTCTCTTTCTTGATGTGGTGAAGCTCGGCATGGGGGTGATACACACCCAGCGGGTGCTCCGGCGTGGTAATATTGTTGCGCAGCACCAGGTCAAGCTCATAATCCTCACCTCTGCGGCGGGCAATCGGCGTGATTGTGCTGTGAGGAACACCATCGGTTTCGGCGAAGATAAAGGCAGATTCATCCGTATAGCCGCGCCAGCACAGCAGAATCCGGTTCGCCAGCTCCGCGAGGCGGTCTTTATCAGCACCGGTCAGACGGATGACGCTCATGGGCCACTTGACAATGCCTGCCCGGATGTCCTCGAAACCGTCAAAACGGAGTTCCTTTTCGACGGGTGCCTTCTCCATGGGAAAAGTGAAATGACCGCCCTGAAAATGCTCATGGCTCAGAATGCTGCCGCCCACGATGGGCAGATCCGCGTTGCTTCCCACAAAGTAGTGGGGGAATACGGTCACAAAATCCAGCAGCTTCCGGAAAGCAGAATGGTCAATCAGCATGGGCTTGTGCTCCGCGTTGAACACAATGCAGTGCTCGTTGTAGTACACATAGGGACTATACTGCAGGTACCATCTGCTGCCCGCGACCGTGATGGGAATGACCCGGTGATTCTGCCGGGCAGGGTGGTTCATTCTGCCCGCGTAGCCCTCGTTTTCGGTGCAAAGCTGGCACTTGGGGTAGCCGG
>JAZUDA010000052.1:0-8613 GCA_045639455.1 Clostridia bacterium
CGATGGCGGTCACGCCCAGCTTGGCGCAGATGGCCATCATCACCACTTGCGCGCCGTTCTGTGCCATTCGCTCCCCGGCGCAGGGAAGACCGACCCGCACCAGGTTGCGCATGCACTGACGGGAAAAACGCCAGGATACACCCCTGTGATACTGCAGCGGCCCCTTGCGGACAAGGAGGAAAATCAGCATCAGGACAGAAACAACCGCGGTGGCAAGCGTTGTACCGATGGAGGCGCCGGCAACACCCATGCCCGCGCCGGGCAGGGTAAAGGTGATGCCCAGCAGGGTATGTTCACCCGTGGGGTAAATGAAGAAAAAGTTGAATATCACATCCAGCGGCCCGGCCAGGATATTCAGGATGCTGGGCGTACGGGAATCCCCGCTGCAACGCAGGATGGCGGCATAGAGGGAAATGGCGAAGTGGAACGGAACCGAGGCGCCCCAGATGCGGAAATACCGGGACGCGTCCTCGCAGATGCTTTCATCCGCGCCCAGCCAGCGGGGCAATGGTCCGCTGATGGCGACTGCGATGATGCCCAGCCCGATGCCCGCCAGCAGGTTCATCACCATGGCCTGGCGCAGTACCTCCTGTGCGTCGCTTTTCCGCCCGGCGCCCAGGTACTGGGCAATCTGCACGCTGAAGCCGATGGAGAGGGATACCGTGATGCCGCTGAACACCCAGATGGTAGAGGTCACAACGCCGATGGCGGCGGAGGCCTGTGCACCCAGATGCCCCACCATGGCGGAGTCGATGTACCCCATCACGGTGGATACAAGCTGCTCCAGAATCGCGGGGATGCTGAGGGAAAGCAGCATGGCGAATGCCGTACGGAACGGGATCTCTTCCTTACGCTGCATTTTGGCAGCGAAGGTCTGCATGGTCATCAAGGCAGCGGTACTTCCTTTTCTTCGTGGATGAAAACGTCTCTATCATAAGCATTTTTAGAAAAAAAGTCAACCGAAGGCATACACGCGGCCAGGCCTGTCCGACGAAAAAAAGAGGCAAAGGGCAAGGAAGACAAGAATTTGTCTTGACAGATTGTGAAAAAAAAGTTACAATAAAATCCGACCGGCTGAAAAGGGGCTCTCCTTACGCGGGCTCCCGGCTGTTTTTTATAGATTTTCCCTTTTATGAACCTTGCTTTCCGGCGCGTGTGTGCCGGTTTATGTGATACAAATGCCCGGCTTATTCCTTTTGCCGCCGGGCGGATGTAAAAAAACGGAGTGCCGCAGGGGTGTATTGTACCTATTTTGCGGCGGAATCCCTTCGTTTGACTGTTTTAGAAGGTGTGAATAATAGAAAACAGCGGCCGTACCGGCATTGCCGGTGCGGGTTTTGTCGTGTTTCAGAGTACAAAACGCCATGATCAGGCAGAATTCCCCATACAGAAAGGAAGGATGAAGTTGATACCGGTAGTAGTTTGTGTTGCCATTGCCGTTGCCGCCGCGGCCGTTGCGTTCGGCGGAGGGTTTATGTACCGCAAGAAGGTCACCGAAGAAAAGATCGGCCGTACCGAAACCTACGCTAAGAACCTGCTGGACGAGGCCATGCGCAAGGCCGACGAAAAGAAAAAAGAAACCGTTCTGGAAGCCAAGGAAGAAGTCATGCGGCAGCGCGCGGAGCTGGATAAGGAAATCCGCGACCGCCGTGCCGAGGTTCAGCGCAGCGAACGCCGCGTGGAACAAAAGGAAACCGAGCTGGACAAGCGCGTAGACAAGATGGAAAAGCGGGAAACCGCCATCGCCGCCAAGCAGGAAGAAGTCAAGCAGACCCTGGATGAGGCCCAGCAGAAGCTGGCTGAGGCCGCGGAATGCAAGGAAAAGCAGATTCACGAGCTGGAAAAGGTTGCCTCCATGACCCAGGATGAGGCCCGGGAAATGGTGGTGGAGCGCATCCAGAAGGATGCCTACCACGAGGCGGCCGGCATGGTCCGCGAAATCGAAGCCCGCGCCAAGGAAGAGGCCGACAAGAAGGCCCGCAACATCGTGGCGCTGGCAATTCAGCGCTGTGCCGCCGACCATGTGGCCGAAAGCACCGTGTCCGTTGTGACCCTGCCCAATGACGATATGAAGGGCCGCATCATGGGCCGCGAGGGCCGCAATATCCGCGCCCTGGAAACCGCCACCGGTGTTGACCTGATTATCGATGATACTCCCGAAGCCATCATCGTATCCGCCTTCGATCCCGTCCGCCGGGAAATCGCCCGCCTGACCATCGAAAAGCTGATTATGGACGGCCGTATCCATCCCGGCCGCATCGAGGAAACCGTGGAAAAGGCCCGCAAGGAAGTGGAAAACCAGATTCGCGAGGCCGGCGAGCAGGCTGTGTTTGAGACCAACCAGCATGGCATCCACCACGAGCTGGTGAAGCTGCTGGGCCGTCTGCGCTACCGTACCAGCTACGGGCAGAACGTGCTGAAGCACTCCATCGAGGTCAGCCATCTGGCCGGCATAATGGCCGCGGAGCTGGGCGCCGATGTGGCGCTGGCCAAGCGCGCGGGTCTGCTGCACGATATCGGCAAGGCCATCGACCACGAGGCCGAGGGTACCCACGTGTCCCTGGGCGGCGAAATGGCCAAGAAGTATCACGAGTCCCCGGATGTGGTGCATGCCATCCTGGCCCACCACAATGATGTGGAGCCCCAGACGGTGGAAGCCGTGCTGGTACAGGCCGCCGATGCCATCTCCGCCGCGCGTCCCGGCGCCCGCCGCGAGTCCATTGAGAACTACATCAAGCGTCTGGAGAAGCTGGAGGAAATCGGCAACAGCTTTGACGGCGTTGAAAAGTGCTTCGCCATCCAGTCCGCCCGTGAGGTTCGCATCATGGTAAAGCCGGAGGATGTGACCGATGAGGGCACCAAGATCATGGCCCGCGAGGTTGCCAAGCGTATCGAAAAGGAAATGGAGTATCCCGGCCAGATTCGGGTCAACGTTATCCGCGAGACCCGCAGCACCGAGTTCGCCAAGTAAAAACCGCATATCAAGCTCCGAGGCAATCGCCCCGGGGCTTTTTGCTTGACCGGGCGGGCACAATCGCCTATAATGAGGGCGTTATCCATGAGAATCGGGAGGAATACAGGCCATGAAAAAGCAGCTTGTTATGATTATGACGGATACCCAGCGGTGGGACATGTGCTCCTGCTACAAGGAAACGGGGCTGAAGACACCCTGCATTGACGCGCTGGCGGAGGAGGGTGTTCGGTACGAGCGCGCCTATACGGCACAGCCTGTATGCGGCCCGGCACGTTCCGCGCTGTTTACCGGCCTGTTCCCCGCCTGCACCGGCTCCTTCGGCAACAGCGTGGCGCTGGGCGATAATGTGAAAACCGTGGGGCAGCGACTCCACGACAACGGCTTCCGCTGCGCGTATATCGGCAAGTGGCACCTGGACGGCTGCGACTATTTCGGCAACGGCATCTGTCCCGATGGCTGGGAGGAGGACTACTGGTACGATATGCGCCGCTATCTGGAGGAAATGACGGATGACGAGCGGGCCATGAGCCGCATGACCCAGACCATGGACCTGACCCAAATCGACGAAAGCTTCACCTACGGCAGCCGCGTGGCGAAAAAAGCACTGGACTTTATGGAGCGCTACAAGGACGAGGACTATTTCCTGGTGGTGTCCTTTGACGAGCCCCACTTCCCGTTCCTTTGCCCGCCGCCCTACGACCGTATGTACCGGGATTACGATTTCCCCAAGACACCCTCCGTCTATGACACCCTGGAGGGCAAGCCGGATTACCAGAAGGTATGGGCAGCGGAGCGCCTGAACCCGGACCGGGACGCGGTGCGTATCCATAACCCCTATTTCTTCGGCTGCAACAGCTTTGTGGATGAGCTGATCGGCCGCGTGGCGGAAAAAGTGCCGCAAGACGCGGGCATCATTTATACCTCCGACCACGGTGACCTGTTGCAGAGCCACTGCCTCTTCGCCAAGGGCCCCGCGGCCTATGAGGAGGTAGCCCGCGTTCCGCTGATTATCCGTCTGCCGGACGGGCAGAAGGGTGTGTACAGCGCGGGTCCGGTGTCCCACATCGCCATTACCCCCACGATTCTGGATTTCTTCGGGGTAAAGCAGCCTGCCCAGCTTCACGGCAGAAGCCTGCTGCCTACTGTCCGGGACCTGAACGCGGAGA
Organism: Clostridia bacterium; assembly: GCA_045639455.1. GTDB lineage: Bacteria > Bacillota > Clostridia > Christensenellales > Aristaeellaceae > JAZUDA01. The sequence continues at coordinate 4,141 of JAZUDA010000052.1, forward strand.
CAGACCCCTACGCCTTTGTGGAGTTTACCCGGTTCGAGCTGGATCACGACCACTACGGCGGCTTCCAGCCCATGCGGGCCATTACGGACAAGCGGTACAAGCTGTCCGTCAACCTGATGAGCAGCGATGAGTTCTACGATCTGGAAAAGGACCCGTATGAGCTGCACAATCTGATTGACGACCCTGCCTATGCCGCGGAGCGGGACCGTCTTCACGACGCGCTTCTGGCCCGGATGGACAACGACCGCGATCCTTTCCGCGGCTATTACTGGGAGTCCCGTCCCTGGCGGAAGGACGCGCCTGCCCGCTCCTGGCGATACCACGGCTGGACACGCCAGCGGGAAAACGAGGAGTACGAACCCCGGCAGCTGGACTTCGTCAACGGTCTGCCCATGGTACACCCCCAGCGGGTCAAGGTTTCCACGGGCGATATGAAGTTTGAAAGCGTGGAGCAGATGGTGGAGTATCTTCGCCATTACGATGACGATACCAACGTGCATGAGAAATAAAAAACCGCGTCCGGTTTTTGCCGGACGCGGTGCTTTCTTTCACGGGTTACTTGCCCTTGCGCGGGGGAATGCCGTACTCGCAGGGAACGCAGGTCTGGCACAGGCCGCAGCCATAGGTGCCCTCGAAGCCGTAGTTTTCCTTGCACCAGGGAACGATGTTTTCCCGCTGGAACTGCTGGCACTTTGCCTTGTCATGGCCGCCCTCCGCGGTGATGGCGCCGCCGGGGCAGCGGTTGATGCAGGCGGTACAGCCTTCATCTGCCAGGCAGTATTCATTGTAGCGGGTGTAGGGGCGCTTGTCGGGCTCGATCTTCACCGCCGCGATGACGGAGCCGAAACGCATGGCCTTGCCCTTGGCGGTAATCAGGCCATCGCACAGGCCGAAGGTGCCCAGGCCGCAGATGTGGGCGGTATGACGCTCGCTCCAGGTGGAGGCAAGGCCGTATTTCTCGGAATTGTCCCAGTGGAATTCCTTGCTTGCCATAGGAGCGATGGCGGGGATGCCCATGCTGTCCAGCCAATCCTCAACTCCCTTCGCCAGCACTTCGCGCTGGAATTCCTCACCGTAGGTGCGGTTCAGCGCCCAGGGGAAGGCGGGGCGGACGGACTCGGCCTCGTTTTCCAGCCGGGTCTGGTGGGTCTGGGGCAGTGCCCAGGAAATGAGCGTAATCTCATTCCGGTCAAAGGCGCGGCCGTACTTGCTCTGCAGCCAGTCATCCGGCAGGCGGTAGAAGGGGCCGATATCCTGCTTGTAGAAGTCCAGCAGGGGGTCGGCACCGCTGCCGAAGCCAATCAGGGGCGCGTCAAACGCGGGGCGGTCCAGCAGCTTCAGGTTGTTGGCGGAAGAAGAGACAATCTCGTTGATTTTTGCGATAATCTGCTCACGGATTTCCATAACGAAAAAACCTCCTGTGTGAGAATGAAACGCGACTGGAATAAGTATACCATGAAATGCAAAAAAAACAACACTTGAAACAAAAAGAAAAACATGGTAAAATGAAGAAGCGAAAAAAATCTCAGGAGGATATGAATATGTCGGATTCCGTTGTGTATCAGAAAAATATCCCGCTGTACGGGAGTTATGATGTATGCGTGCTGGGCGGCGGCCCTGCCGGTGTCTGCGCCGCGATTGAGGCGGCACGTGATGGCGCGCAGGTCGTACTGTGCGAGGCCAATGGTATGCTGGGCGGTATGGCGACCAGCGCGCTTGTCGGCCCCTTTATGACTTCCTATGACCGTGAGGGCAAGGAGCCCGTCATCGGCGGCATTTTCAACGAAATCGTGGAGAACATGGCGGCCATTTCCGGCGCATTCCCCCCGGCACAGGTGGAGGCACCCACCGTATTCACCTCCCATATGGATAAGTACCATCACCACGTAACGCCCTTCGATTCCTACACCCTGCAGCTGGTGCTGGACCGCATGGTCAAGGAAGCAGGCGTGCATACGCTGCTGTATACCCGTTTCGCCGACAGCGTGACGGAAAACGGCAAGATCAGCCATATTATTCTGGACGCGCCTCAGGGCCTGATTGCAATCAAGGCGAAGGTGTACATCGATTGCACCGGCAACGCGGATGTGGCCGCCGCCTCCGGCGTGCCCACCTGGTTCGGCACTGAGGACGGACAGAGCCCCCAGCCCGCCACCCTGTTCTTTGAGGTGGACGGCGCGGAGGATGACGCGTACCTGGCCCGCCCGGAGCGCCCCGTGAAGTGCTACCGCAAGCCCCTGCCCGGCAGCTACAAGGTAAACCATTACCGCGTGCCCGGCGTGAACGCCAACGACGCGGACTCCATGACCGCCGGCACCATGCAGGGCCGTGAGCAGGTGCTGGACGCCTACAACGTGCTGCTGAAGACCCCCGGCTTTGAAAACAGCAAGATTACCGCCGTGGCCTCCATGCTGGGCTGCCGCGAAAGCCGCCACGTGAAAGGTCACTACCTGCTGTCCGTGAAGGACCTGGCGGGGGGCACCGCATTTGAGGATACCGTTTGCCTTTACGGCTACGGCATGGATATTCATCCCCGTGACGGCGTGGAAAACGGCAACTTCAAGATTGAAGTCGCCAATGTATACCAGGTGCCGTACCGCTCTCTGGTGCCGCTTCAGTGCGACAATCTGCTGGTTGCCGGCCGCGCCATCAGCTGCGAATCCCAGGCCGCGGGTGCCATCCGCGTGATGCCCTGCTGCATGGCCATGGGTCAGGCTGCCGGCTGTGCCGCCGCGACTGCCGCCCGGGACAGCATTGCCCCCATTGGCGTGGACACCGCCGCCCTGCGCGCCACCCTGAAGGCCCACGGCGCGATTCTGTAAGAAAAATGAATAATCAGCCCGTCTCCGAATCCGGAGACGGGCTTTTTTCGTGCGCGGGTGGGGGATGTTCGAGGAATTTTATTCCCAGAACGTCCTCCTGCGAACAAAAAAACGAACGTCATCCGGAGGGACGGCGTTCGCGGAGCGAAAAATCATTCTTCGTTTTTCAGGATTTCGGCGTGCTCCCGCTTGATAGAGGCCAACAGCTGCGGGTCCTCCAGCAGGTCCAGACCGGTCTGGGCCAGGAGCTTAGCGCCCAGTGCGATGGAGGCCAGGCCCTTCTCGCTCTTGCAGGCGGCTACCTTTTCGATGCTGTGACCGGGGACGGGCACATCGCTGACGGGGATCATGGGCTGAATGACGGGGACCACCTGGCTCACGTTGCCCACATCGCTGGAGCCCAGGGAAATGTGGGGCTTTTCCTCGTAGGGCTCGCCCATTTCCAGCAGATGCTTCAGGTAGACGGCATCAAAGGAAGGGGTGGGCACGATATTTTCCACTTGGTTCTGGCTGGGGGCCATCTTACCCGTGCAGCCGGTGGCGAGCGCCGCGCCCTGCACGATGTTTTCAATCTTGTGATAGATGTCCATCATCCGCTTCACCGTGGCAGCGCGGATGTAGAACTTGGCCTGAGTGTAGGCAGGGATAATGTTGGGCGCGTCACCGCCGTGGGTAATAATGCCGTGAATGCGCACGTCGGAAGTGGTCTGCTGGCGCAGGGCATTGATGCCGTTGTACACCAGAATCAGCGCGTCCAGGGCATTGATGCCCTCCTGGGGCGAGGCTGCCGCGTGGGAGGCACGGCCCCAGAACTCGATGGTCACGGGCGCACAGGCGATTTCCCGTCCGGTCAGCACATGCTCATGGCTGCCGGGGTGTACACACAGCGCCGCGTCCACATCCTTGAAGAAGCCCTCGCGGACAAAGCTGCCCTTGGCGCTGCCGTTCACGCCGCCCTCTTCGCCGGGCGTACCGTAAACACGAATCTCGCCGCACTTCGCGGCCTGCTTCAGCGCGGCGGCGGCCAGACAGGAGGTGGGCCCGAACAGGTTGTGCCCGCAGCCGTGACCCAGGCCGGCCAGCGCGTCATACTCAGCCAGGAACACCAGTACGGGGCCCGGCTTGCCGGATTTCCAGGTGGCGGTGAAGCCGGTTTCATGGCCGGCCACATTCTTTACGGTTTCAAAGCCCTCTTCTTCCATCAGGGCGCAGAGTACATCCCGGGCGTGGTATTCCTCATTGCAGATTTCCGGGTTGGCATGCAGGTCCAGCGCCGCGTCCCGGTAGGCGGGGAAACGGCTGTCGGCGTAGGAAAGAATCAAATCATTCATTTCTTTTTGCCCTTTCTGACGATTCGGACGATTTTTTTGACCAGCTTTACAATCAGCCGCACAATCAGCACAATCAGCGCCAGCACCAGCAGCACCAGCACGATGGCCAGCAACGTGGGCCAGGAAGGATTGCGCAGGATGTCCAGACCGATTTCGGAATACTTCACCTTCCGTCCCTCGGGCGCGCGGTAACCGGCGGGAATTTCCGGGAGGCCCGCCGCACCGACATCAAAGGAGGACAGGTAGTCCGCGAAGGCCACCCATTCCTTGATTTCCCGGCCGTCGGTATCCTTCAGGGACATGGTGTACAGGTCGGAAAC
>JAZUDA010000053.1:0-4330 GCA_045639455.1 Clostridia bacterium
GCCCGTGCTGGATGTGGAACGTCTGAAGGAAATCCGTCAGGCCGTTTCCATCCCGCTGGTACTGCACGGTGCCTCCGGTCTGTCCGATGATCAGGTTCGTGCCTGCGTTGCCGAGGGCATCTGCAAGGTGAACTTCGCCACCGAGCTGCGCATCGCCTATACCAACGGCGTAAAAGCCGCCCTAGCGGACAACCCCATCGATCCCAAGGTATACGGCAAGGCCGGTCGGGCAGAGGTTCAGGCCCTGGTCGAAAAGTGGATCCGTACCTGCGGCGCCGCCGGCAGAGCTTAATCCATGAAATCCTTACTGCTTGCCATTGATATCGGCACTTCCGGTGCCAAGCTTCTCCTTCTGGACGCTTCCACCGGCAAAACCGATTCCGTTACCGTATCCTACCCCACTTCTTCCCCCATGCCCGGTTACGCGGAGCAGAACCCGGATAGCTGGTGGCAGGCTGTGCAGAGCGGTATTCCCGCCCTGCTTGCCTCCGCGGGAAGAAGCGCGGATGAAATCGCCGCCATCGGCATTGACTCCGTTTCCTGGACACCTGTCCTGCTGAACAAGGCAGGCAAGGTACTCTCCTCCGCCCCGTTGTGGTACGACACACGCTCCGGCAAGGAATGTGAGAAGCTGAGCGAATACGCGGAGAAGGCATTTCTCGTATCCGGCAATCCCATGCAGCCCTATTATCTGCTGCCGAAGATTAAGTGGTTTGCCGCCAACCGTCCCGAGGTACTGGCGGAGACCGCCCATATTCTCTCCGGCAACGGCTTTATCGGCTATCGCCTCACGGGTACCATGACCCAGGACGAATGCCAGGGCTACGGCTGGTGCTTCTTTGACATGGCGAAGGGAGAATACGATGCCACTTTCGCCGAAGAACTGGGGTTTGACCTGTCGCTGCTGCCTGACATCTGCAAATGTACGGACATTATCGGCACAGTAACACCGGAAGCGGCGCGGGCCTGCGGCCTGGTCAGCGGCATTCCCGTTGTGGCAGGTGGCCTTGACGCGGCCTGCGGTGCTGTAGGCGCGGGCGTGTACGAGCCCGGCGCGATTCATGAGCAGAGCGGCAGTGCCGGCGGCATGAGCATTTGCACCGACACCTGTCCTTCCTCCCGCGGGCTGATTCTCAGCCGTCATGTCGTCCCCGGTTACTGGTTGCTTCAGGGCGGCACGGTAGGCGGCGGCAATCTGGTGCGCTGGCTGCTGGAGCAGCTTGCCAACGGTGAGGATGCCAAACAGCTGCGGAACCGTCTGACAGACGAGGCCGCCCGGATTCCCGCCGGTTCGGACGGGCTGCTGTTCCTGCCCTATATGGCAGGCGAACGCTCCCCCATCTGGAATCCCGATGCCAAGGGCGTGTTCTTCGGCCTGGACTACAGCAAGACCCCCGCCCATATGATGCGTGCCGTGCTGGAAGGCGCTGCCTTCTCCCTGCGGCATAACATGGAAGCCGCGGGCAACCCTGCCGGTACCCTGCTGGCTGTGGGCGGCGCGTCCCGCAATCCTTTGTGGATGCAAATCAAGGCTGACATCACCGGCCATCCCATCTGCGCAGTCAACAGCCCGGACGCCACCGCCATCGGCTGCGCCATGGTCGCAGGTGTAGGTGCAGGCATTCTGAAGGGCTTTGACGAGGTAAAGCGTTACGCTGCCTCAGAGGCGCCCTATTGGCCCGATTCCTCCTGTGCCGCACAGTACGAAAGCAGCTATGAAAAATATCTGCTGCTGTACGACCGTCTGAAGGACCTGATGAATTGATTTTTCTTTTACGGAGCGGTTCGCCGCTCCTTTTTTCTTGCCATTTTCCCCGTCCGTGATTATAATGGAAGAAGCTTTATGAGAAAGGGGTGCGGTGCCTGTGGAGGACAGCGTTTTCCGTTCTTCGGTACGTAATCTGGTGGAAATGGCTCTGCACCCTTCCGATATTCTGCCGGCAGCCGCTGTGTTGCGGCGGATGGAGCAGGGGCGGCTTGGCCATCAGGCCATTCAGGCTGCCTGCGGTGACGGTTGGCTGATTGAGGAATCCCTCACGCTGGACGGCGCCGAATACGGCACGGCCTACCATATCAACGGTCGGATGGATGCCTTCTTTCCCGCGGATGTGCCGATAATCGAGGAATACAAGCTGTCGGAGGAGCCTGTTCAGGCGCGCAATGATGCCCACTGGTATCAGGCCGTATGCTACGGTCACATGGTGTGCGAACACTTCGGGGCAAAGAACATTCTCGTCCGGCTGAAATATGTTCAGGCAGACGGCACGGTGCTCTCCTGCTTTGAAGAAAGTATGACCGCTGCCGCATGCCGGGAGGCGTTCTTCCGTTTTCTTCTTCCCGCGCTGTCATTCTTTCGCCGTGAAGAGGTGCACCGCCTGTCTCTGATGACCGCGCTGAAAAAGCTGTCATTCCCCTATCCTGCTTTCCGGCCCGGTCAGCGGGAGCTGGCCGCCTATGTCTATGCCGCCGTGGTGCAGAAGAAGCGTCTTCTGGCGCAGATGCCCACCGGCACGGGGAAATCCGCCGGGGTACTGTTCGCCTCCCTCAAGGCTCTGGGTGAAGGCCATACGCGGCAGCTTTTCTACCTGACAAGCCGCAGTACTACCCGGCTGGCACCTCTGGATTTTCTGATGCGGGTGCAGAAAGAAGTCCCGTCCCTCCGCGTGCTGGTATTGACCGCACGGGACAAAATCTGTCCCGCCCCGGCCCGTTGCCATCCGGATTACTGTCCCCGGGCAAAGGGCCACTATGACCGGCAGGACGCGGCGATTGATGCCTGCCTTGCCATGCCCCTGTGGACAGAGGCCACGGTATCCGAGCTGGCCGGGCGCTATAACGTATGCCCCTTTGAATTATCCCTTGCTCTGACCACCCTGGCCGATGTGGTACTGTGCGATGTTAATTACGCCTTTGATCCCATGGTGCAGTTGGAAAGGATCTTCGGCCGGCGCAAGAAGATAACATTGCTGCTGGATGAGGCGCATCATATACCGGAGCGTGTTCGCGCCTCGCTGTCCGGGCAAATCAGCCTTGCCTCGCTGATATCCATGCGGCAAGTACTGGATAATGAAATCGGCACCAACAACTGCCTTTACACACCGGTCGTACAGGCGATGACACAGCTTCGCAAGCTGGGGAAAGACGAGTGCGTTGTGGAAGAAATGCCGCCCAAGCTACTGGAGAAAATCCTCCGTCTGCAGGACGCGCTGCTCCGTTCCTTTGACACTCTGCCCTCATTTCCTCCCGGAAGCGTTACGCCGCAGGAGCTGTACCTGGAGGTATCAGGCTTTCTTTACGCCTGGGAGCACCGTGACGAGAACGTGCGGCTGCTGCACAGCAGGGTGGGCGGCCACACCCTGACGGTATTCCAGCCCGATGCCGCGTCAAGGATTCGCTCCGTCACAAAGGATATGCCGGGAACGGTGTTCTTTTCCGCCACACTGTCGCCTCTGTCTGATATGCGCCGGCTGCTGGGCTGTGAGGAGGATGACCTGCTCTATACCGCACCGTCCCCTTATCCGCCCGAAAAACTGCTGGTACTGCGACAGCCTGTATCGACCCGCTTCAATGACCGGGAAAGCACTGCGAACACGGTGGCAGACGCGATTTCCGACATGGTGAACCATACACCCGGCAACTATCTGGCGTTTTTCCCCAGTTACCGCTATCTGGAGCTTGTGGCCCCGCTTCTTCACGCGTCCTGCAGGGTCGTGATACAGGAGCGGGCCATGGACGAGGACGCACGGCTTCTCTTCATCGGTAATTTCCATGACAGTACCCCGACCCTGGGCCTGTGTGTCATGGGCGGCGTTTTCGCGGAAGGCATCGATCTCCCCGGTGACAGGCTGATTGGTGCCGCGATTGTGGGGCTTGGTCTTCCCTCCCCTTGTGTGGAGCTGGCCTGCCTGAATGATTTCTACCGTGACAAATTCGGTGACGGGTTCCTTTACGCCTCCCTTTTGCCCGGCATACAGAAGGTGGCCCAGGCGGCCGGGCGGGTCATCCGCACCGAGGAGGACCGGGGCGTTGTCCTGCTGCTGGATGACCGATATGCCCGGGACGACGTAATACGCCTGTGTCCGCCGCATTGGTGCATCCGTCAAGGCAGCGTGAAGGCCTCCATGGACATTTTTTATGACAGAAAGGTCTGAAGCCCTATGAAAACCGTAAAGACAAACGCCCTCCGCCTGCTGGAGCAGGCAAAAATCCCCTACGAGCTTCGCACCTATGAGGTGGAGGAGGGGCAGTATGACGGCATGCTGATTGTGCCGAAAATTGGTCTTTTGCCGCTCCAGGTGTTCAAAACGCTGGTGCTGAAGGGCGAGCGGAA
>JAZUDA010000054.1:0-4756 GCA_045639455.1 Clostridia bacterium
CGGCATCCCCGGTCAGAATCGCGGCCTTACGGCTGGCAATCTGCTCCGGACTTTGCGTGTTGTTCATCGTGTGTGTCTCCTTTTACAGATATTCTATGGCAATGGGATTTTTCTTTGTTAAGACAAATCCCAAATTCACGCCAATTTCTTATATTCTCCCTATTATCTTCTTTTCCTGCCTGAAAAGCGGAATTTTTTTCTTTTTCTTGCATCCGGCCCTCCGGTTTGGTATACTTTTTGTACGAAACGAAAGGATTTTTTCTGTATGAATGCACTGTCTCAGCAGGTTTACGATTATCTTTTGACCATTCCTTACGGCCACGTAGCCACCTACGGGCAGATTGCCCGCCGGCTGGGGAATCCTCACCTTGCCCGGGCCATCGGCAACATCCTGCACGCGAACCCGGATCCTGTCCGTTATCCCTGCTACAAGGTGGTCAACGCCCGTGGACGCCTCGCTCCTGCTTTCGGAGATGGCGGGCCCGAGGTACAGCGGGAACGGCTTGAGAGAGAAGGTATCCGGGTGGAAAACGGGTATGTGAATCTGAGGGAATACGGTTTCGCGGATGAGGAGCAGCCCTCCGTCTCCGCGCCTCTTCCCTGAGAGAATCGTTTTTTCCGTCCCCGTTTCCCGAAAACGCTTGCACGATTGACGTTTTTTTGTTATAATATAGTTGTTTTTCTGTGTTTGTCAGAAAACAGAAAGGAACCTTAGAACCATGCAGAACAACACAACCAAAAAGAAAACCAAAGTCGAACCCCAGCCCTATCTGAAAGGCAACGCTTTTTCCGGTGTTGTCGTAAAAAAAGCCTTGCGTATTTTCCTGTACCAGCTGGTTGCCGCGTTTATTTTTCTTATCTTTTCCTCCATGCTGATGTTTGACACCTTCATCATCACCGCCATTCTCAACGTGGTCATCCTGCTTGCCGCCGGAGCTATCTTCTTTGCCAGCGGTGCCGCCTCCGGTGAGGCCGATGTCACACTGGGTGAAACGCTCTACAAGCATCAGGCACAGGGACGCAGCATTTCCGACAATGACAGGAACCGTTCCTTCCATGTGCTGAAGGGCTTCATCGCCGCTATTCTCGGCGTTATTCCTTTCGTGGTTCTCACCTCCGTTCTGGCCGCCAACACCAAGGTGACCCTGTATGAGTCCACCTCCCTCCCCTCCTGGCTTTCCGGCTTTACCCGCATACAGGAGATCGGCGGCGCGCTGGCCTACAGCAACGCGCCCGTATCCGTCACCGGTATGGACATTCTGCGTATCGCCGTCCGCGCCATGCTGATGCCCTATGTGGCCATTGTGACCAACTCCGGCGATCAGGCTGCCGTCACGTTGGAGAAGCTGTCTCCCCTTCTGATTTTGATTAATCCCCTGCTGTACGCTATCGGCTATACCACCGGTCCCGCCCGCCGCAGCCTGGTTCACGAGAATATTGCCGCCGGTAAACGCCGCAACAAGGCCCGCGCCCGCCGTGACAAAATGCGCCGCGACAAGGGGCCGGAGCAGCTGGTGTAACCCATGCGGATTATTGCCGGAACCCGGGGCAGCCGGATATTGAAAACGCCGGACGGGACGGATACCCGCCCCACGTCCGACAAGGTTAAAGAAGCGCTTTTTTCCATGCTGGCACCTTATATCGAGGATGCCAGGGTGCTGGATCTGTTTGCCGGTTCCGGTGCGCTCTCGTTGGAATCGCTGAGTCGCGGCGCCGCATCCGCCGTGCTGGTGGACAAGGATCGCAAAGCACAGCACGCCATTCGGGAAAATATCGCGTCCCTTGATTTTTTCTCGCAGGCACAGCTTCTTGCCATGGACTGGCGGGATGCCGTCCGTAGCCTCTCCCCATCAAATCCGTTTTCTCTCGTTTTTCTCGATCCCCCCTATCGTATGACCGATACCGGCGATATGTGTGCCCGGCTGGCGGAGGCATCCCTCCTGCTTTCCGGCGCCATCGTGGTGATTGAGTACGACCGCCGCGGAGAGCCTGCCCTTTCCGATGCCTTTACCCTGCTGAAAGAAAAGCAATACCGGGATACCTGCCTGCGGCTGTACCGCTATGAGCAGGAGGAGGATAGCTGATAATGCGTACCTGCGTATTTCCGGGCAGCTTTGACCCCATCACGCTCGGCCATGTGGATATGATTCGCCGCGCAGCCGCCTGCTTTGACCGGGTCATTGTAGCCGTGCTGCATAACCCCGACAAGGCCGGAGCCTTCTCCGTGGAGGAAAGGCTTGACATGATTCGTCTCGCGTGTGAGGAAATCCCCGGTGTGGAGGTTGATGCATTCGGCGGTCTGCTGGCGGATTATCTTCGTCAGACCGGCATCCGCACTGTAGTACGCGGGTTGCGGAACGATGAAGACTTCGCCATGGAATGTCCCATGGCCCAGCTGAACCGTCACCTGTACCCGGATATGGACACATTTTTCCTGATGACCGACCCCGCGCTGGCGCACATCAGCTCCAGTGCCGTAAAGCAGATTGCCTCCTTCGGGGGCAGCGTTGCGGGCCTTGTTCCGCCCCGCATCGAGGAACTCGTTTCTCGCCGGTTCAGCAAAAGCTGACCGTTTACCTTATAATAATGGAGGAATCCCATCATGGCACAGACGATTAAGGATCTGCAGGGAAAGCTGGAGGACATGCTGGTCAACGGCAGCCGCGTTCTCTTCAACAACAAAAAAATCGCCGTTGACGCCGATGAAGCGCGCGCTTGGTTCACCGAGCTGGCCGATTTTCTTCCCGTTGAGCTGGAAGAAGCCCGCGAAATTGTCTCGAAAGAATCTTCTATCCTGAACGACGCCAAAGAAGAGGCCGAACGGATGCTGGCAGACGCCCGCATGAAAGCCGAAAAGGCAATCTCCGATGCGGATCAGCAGGCCACCAATCTGCGCAACGCCGCCGAGACCGCTGCCCGGGAAACAGAGCAGAAGGCGCAGCAGGAGTATGAAAACGCCATCGCCCAGGCCAACGAAGACGCCCGGCGGTTGATTGCCGAGGCGGAGCAGGAGGCCGCCCATCTGATCAGCCAGCAGGAAGTGCTGCGCCAGGCCCGTGTGGAGGCGCAGGAACTGACTGACCGCACACGTGCCGAGCTGGAAGAAAAGCATAACGCCTCCATGCAGTATCTGAACGGTCTGTTTGAAGAAACCGACCGGTATATGTCCTCCCAGCTGACCGCCATGCGGGCCAAGCGGGACGAACTGAACCGCAGCCGTTGATTCCCAAACCGATTCTTTTTTCAGGCATTCGGCAATCCCGGGTGCCTGTGTTTTTAACCCCATCTTAGTGAAAACAGAAAGCGTGATTTTTATGAATCAGGCAAGTATTGCCGAACTGCGCCGCCGTCTAAACCCGGACAAGCGCAATCCTTCTATTCTCCGCGGCCTCTATATTTCCGCCCAAGGCAAGGTTCTCAGCGACTTCGCGTTATCCGTTGCCCGGCTTTCCCAGGATGATTGTGAAAAATACATGGCGCTGTTCCGTAAAGTGCTCACCGGAACATTTGGGCAGAACCTGATTGAAACCGATTTTTCCGCCGAAGAAACAATGGAAAGTGAGTCCCACGAGCGGCTGATGCGGCTGGTTTCCTCTGGCTTGACGGACGAGGACAGCGTGCAGAGCTTTTACGATGATATCCTGAAATATGTGGAAGAAATCAAGGACAGCCGCGCTCAGTCCGTATCGGAGGAACAGAAGGCGGACAATTATTTGGTGCTGATGCTCTACGACAGCTTCGATGTGAAGTACCGGACCACCGACGATTCCCTGTCGCAGGAGTTGTCCGAGGAAGTTTTCGGCTATATGCTGTGCTGTATCTGCCCCGTCAAGCAGGAAAAGCCCTCCCTGCATTATGACGGAGACGATGACGCTTTCCATGTCCGCGCAGCGGATTGGGCGGCCTCCGCGCCGGAGCTTGGCTTTCTTTTCCCCGCCTACGAGGACGGCGGCGCCAATATTTCCCGGCTGGTATACTATACCCGGGATAAGGCCAAGATGCACGACTCCTTCCGCAGCAATGTGCTGCATGTGGAGCAGCGCATGAGCCCAGCGGAACAGCAGGAAACCTTCCAGGCTGTACTGCAGGAATCTTTGGGCGAGGATTGCTCCCTGGAGACCGTACAGGCCATGCAGGATACCCTGAATGAAAAAATCAAGGAACAAAAGAGTGACAAGTCGGCCGATCCCCTGACCCTGACCGGGCATGAGGTCGGTCAGGTGCTGGCGGACTGCGGCGTAGCCCAGCCCCGTGTGGAGGCCTTTGAAAGCCTGTACACCGAAACCTTCGGCGACCAGGCGCTGATTCCCGCCGTCTATATGGTTTCCACCGGCGCGATGAAGGTAGAAACGCCCAGCGTGTCCATCCGCGTTGCACCGGAGCATGCCAACCTGATTGAAACCCGGGTCATTGACGGCCGGTATTATATTCTGGTTCTCGCGGACGGCGATGTGGAAGTCAACGGTATGCGGGTCAACGGGTAAAGAGAGGTGTCTTGAGTGAAGCCCATTCTGTATCTGATCATCCCCTGCTATAATGAGGAGAAGGTGCTGCCCATCACGGCGCCTCTGTTCCTCGCGAAGCTTTTTTCCCTGCGGGACAGCGGAAAAATCAGCGATGACAGCCGGATTCTGTTTGTGAACGACGGCTCCCGCGAGGGAGTTGCAGGCGCAACCACACTCGACGTTGCGAAAAGACTGCTGGATTTCGGATTCCACGCCCCAACTATCTACTTCCCTCTTCTGTTCCATCAGGC
>JAZUDA010000055.1:0-4183 GCA_045639455.1 Clostridia bacterium
CGTAAGGTCTCTCCCTTTTATATCGCAAAATAGCAAAACGAACCTATGTTACAGCTTTCATCCTCGGAAATGCTGAAAAAAACGTTGTTTTTTCTAAAATAATATCTTTCTGCTCTTGATTTATTCTTTATTTCGGTTATAATCTTTCTGGATATCCAGTTTTTCCATGTAACCATTTTGACTGTTCTTGTGAATCAGGGGGCTCTATGGTTTACAATATTCTATATCACGGCCTGAGTCTGGTGTTCCTGTTCCTGACCAGTTTTGATTTCCGAGACTTTCGGAAGCGTCTGTCCGGGAGCCTTGAAACAGTTTTTATCTCCACCGCAATCGTCGTTCTGTCCGACTGCTGCTGGAACGTGATGGAGTGGCTGGACTATAAGCCGCTGTTCCTTTGCTATCTTGTCAACATTACCTATTACATCGCGGAAACCGTGGGAATCTGCGCCTGGGCATGGTATTCCCTGAACACGGTCAGACGCGATCCTGCTGCCGCGCGGCGTATTCAATTTTGGATCAGTATCCCCGCAGTCCTGATCGCGGCTCTGGTACTCTCTACCCCCGCCACCGGCTTTTTCTTCAATATCGTGGACGGGGAATATGTCCGCGGGCCGCTTTTCCTGCTTGACTCGCTGGTCATGCTGTCCTACCTGTCCTTTTCAATTCTATATGCGTTCGCTGCGGCGAAAAAGGAACCGCGGAAATATCTGCAAAAGCGCATTCGTCTGCTGGGCGTATTCTGCTTCCCGGTACTGGCGGGCGGCATTCTGCAGGTTGCCACGGGGCTTGACTTTGACTGTGTCGCTCCCGTGCTGGCGCTGTCCATCGTCCACCGGTTCGGCCTTTCAAACAACGCCCGGGATAAAGAAAGCCGACTTAACGCCATCGGGCATACCTACGATGTCACCTTCGTCATTGACGTGGACAGCCACAGTATCAGCACGCTTTCCGCCAACGAGGAGTATTCTCATATCGAGCAGTTTTCCAACGCCGCTGCCCATAACTACGAAGAAAGCCTTGTCGCTTCCATCCGTTCTCACGTCCTGCCCGAGGACAGAATTATGGTGGAGAAATCCTTCTCCCTGAAAAATTTGCTGAACCAGTTGGAAACAAAGGGCGTCTACTCGGTTGTCTACAAAACACAGACATCCGATACCCAGGAACAGTACAACAAGGCAACCTTCCTCAAAGCCTTTAACAACGAGGACCGCCGGGAAATCATTTTAGGCATTGAAAAGCTGGAAACCAGGCAGCTCATCGCACAGAGAGAAGAAACGTTGGCCGGCGAACGAGACGACTTTGAACGGGTCAAGGAGTCCCTCACCAACGTACTGGCCAACATCATTGAAGCGCGTGACATGGAAAGCGGAGAGCATGTCCTGCGGGTAAAGAACTTTACCCAGTATCTTTGCAATCGGGTCATGGAGGACTGTCCCGAGTACGGGCTGACACCGCTGAAGGTCCGGCATATCGTGCAGGGAAGCGCGCTTCATGACATCGGTAAAATCATGATTTCCGACTCCATTCTCCTTAAGCCGGATCGGTTGACCATGGAGGAAATTGAAATCATGAAGACCCATTGCGAGCTTGGCTGTGAAATTCTTGACAAGCTTCCCGGGGATCTGGATGAGGACTATATCGCCTACGCCCGGGAAATCTGCCGCTGGCATCACGAGAAATACGATGGAAACGGGTACCCCGACGGGCTGGTCGGGGACAGTATCCCGATTTCTGCGCAAATCGTATCCCTGGCCGACTGCTTTGATGCCCTGACCTCTTCCCGCATCTACAAATCCGCGTTTTCACCCGAGGAGGCCTTCCGCATGATTGTGGATGGCGAATGCGGCAAGTTCAGCAAACGTCTGCTAAGCTGCTTTGACAAGGCCTTCGATCAGATGAAGACGGCCTGCCAGGCCGCGGACGAAGACGCTGCTTCCGATTAATCGCACAGCAAAAAAGGCTGCCATCGCGGCAGCCTTTTTTGTTTGGTTTCATTTACTTGGCGATAAAGCCGCGGGCAACCTGTCCGTCCACGGTGCACTCGATATACCACCAATTTCCGTGGTAGGTGTATTCGCCCAGAATGTAATAATTCTCCCCCGAATCCAGCATGGCGAAGGCGGTGTAATTATCCATGGGGTTATCCGTAACGTAAACGGTTCCATCGGTGACAGCGGGAACATAGGAGAATGTGGTCTTGCGCCAATAGCTGAACCCGTTCAGATACTGGGGCGGGATATAGCCGGTGCGCGTCGCGCCGTTATTGGTTTCGTACCGGACCATCAGCCAGCCGTTTTCCTCAAAACCGCCCACATACAAATCCTCGTTCGTATCGCAGGCGGCCTTTCCGTTCAGCGCGCGGAACGCGTCCATGCTGGGTGCGGAATACACCGGGCATACGCCGCATTCGATGCCGTCCTGAAAGTGGTAGAACAGGAAATTGGGAATCTCCGTTAATTTGCTCATGTCGCCCTGGTTGCCGCCGGGTAATGTGCCCGACAGGGACGTGCCCGCAAACGCGGTGCCCGCCACACACAGAATGAAGCACACGGCAAGCAGTACACTGATCTTTTTCATCATTTTTGTTCTCCTTGTTTGTTCGTGGCTGTTACCTGGGGACGCGGCGCTGATCCTCGCCGTTAGTGCGGTAGAAAGTGCTTTTATCGATGTACATATTCCGGTCAGCCAGCTTGCACAGCTCGATGACGGACAGCTCCGGATTCTGGTCGCGGGAAGCATAACCCGCTGAAATATTGATGGACTTCACCATGCTGCCCTGCCATTTTTCCATGGTGCTGCGCATCGCGTCCAGACTCCGCGCAACATTCTGGCGGGAGCTGATCACCATGAATTCATCGCCGCCGGTCCGGAAGCACATGTCACCCGCGAAAGTGCCCCGGATCACCTCCGCCGCGCCGCGGATCATTTCGTCCCCCGCCTCATGACCAAAGGTGTCGTTGACCTCCTTCACCTGGTTCAGGTCGAAGGACAGTATGGTCAGGTGGGGATACGCCGCCTTATTTTCCGCCTTGATCAGCATTTTCTCATACCGGTTTCGGTTATACAACCCGGTCAGGGCATCCATGTTGGCCTGCTTATCCACATCATTCAGCAGCTGCTGGCGATGGCACATCAGGAACATGATCATGGCGAAGGAGGCGAGATACAGCATCGGGAACCGCATCATGAATGTCTCGGAATAATGGGACGCCACATACCCGGATAAGGGGGAATAAAACAGTACGACCAGAAAAACCTGAAAATACAGCGACAGAAAAAACGCTTTTTTCAGCCCGATCAGGAACGAGCTCAGGATAGGAATCAGCAGAATCCACAGGATGGCAAAGCCGTCATTCTGTCCCGTAACGGCGTAAATGGAAAACATGACCGCGCAGATTACCGCGAGCAATGTCCGGCAAAGAGAAACATGATTTTTCCCGGCGGTAAATGCGGCGATCAGGAAACCCACAACCAGCACCGTGGTGGTGCCGGTCATAAACCAGTAATGCTTCGCCACGTTCATCCCTGTCAGTATCAGCGCAACAAGGGCCAGTATGGCGGAGCCCCATACGGTTACGCGTTTGTCGTTTTCGCCGTAGGGAGTCACATTGTCTTTGGCAAAAATCAGTTTGAATAATTCCAGCATTTGTTCCTCCGGAAACATGAGGTACGGATACTCCCGGACTGTCGGTCCGCCCGTAATATACTACATTACATGACAATTATCAAGAAAAATGTTCCCGGAATGGTTACATATTCAAATAATGGTTACATCAAGAAAAAAATGGTTACATATTACGCTTTTTTGTAAAAAATCAGGTCGCCCTGGGACAGCAGCACGCCGCACAGAATCACCAGGCAGCCGATTCCGCCCCGCAGCGTAATGACCTCGTCCAGCAGGAGAATGCCGCCGATTACGCTGACAGGTGCCTCCAGCGACATGATAAGTGCGCTGCAAGCCGGCTCCGCGTCCCTCTGCCCCAGCAGCTGGAAGGTAAAGCCCAGGCCGGTGGAGAGAACACCGGCGTAGAGAATTGGCACCCCCGCGGCGGCAATGGCGGGAACGGAAATATCCTCGGTCAGTACCGCGCACAGAAGGCTCACTCCGCCGCCCACAAGGAACTGCAGCGCAGACATGCGGATGGGCTCCACCTTGCCGGAAAAGTGGTCGATGGTCAGGATA
>JAZUDA010000056.1:0-4889 GCA_045639455.1 Clostridia bacterium
AGCAAACCGCCCGGAAAAACCGCTGGGTACTGCCGCTTCAGCTGCTCTGCATTGCCGTTGCCGTCTTTTCCGCCTTTATGCTGGTCACCTACGCCGTTTCCTCCGCGAATACCGCACGGACGAATCGGGAACTGGCACAGTTGCACGCCTCCGTTACCTCAGTGCCCACCGAAGTGATTATCGAAACACCGGTCCCCATTGAAACGCCTCTGCCGACAGAGTCCCCAGCCGTGACACCTGCACCTACGGCAACCCCGAAGCCCGTCTTTCATGAATTCGGTGGACAGAAGACCGAAGTGGGTGAGATGTTCTATGCCGAGAATACCGACTTTGTCGCCTGGCTCAATATTGACGGCGTGGTGAATCTGCCTGTCGTCTACCGGGATAACAGCTACTACCTGACCCATGATTTCTACAAGCGCAGCTCAACCAGCGGCACGCTTTTCTTTGACGTTCTGCATCCCCTGGCAGCCGATACACAGCAGTTTGTCATTCACGGCCACAATATGAAGGACAACAGCATGTTCGGCATCCTCAGCCATTACCGGGATAAAGCCTTCGCGAAAAAGCACGCCTTTGCCTCCCTGCAGACCCTGTATGGCGATGAACGGTACGCCCTTTTCGCGGTGGTCATTACGGGTACGACATCCGCCTCGAAGAACTATCTTCCTTACCTGGGACGCTCCACCTTCTATTCCGAAGCGTCCTTCAATGACTTTATCGCTCAAATCAAGAAAAAAGCACTTTTCCATACCACGGTGGAGGTTACGCCGGAGGATGCCCTCCTTACCCTATCCACCTGTCTGGACGATGACCGTTGCCTCGTCATTTTCCGCAAAATGCAAGACGGCGAGAGTGAATCCGTCTTGAAATCACAGATTTCCGTGATGTATTAAGATAGTATTAACTTTTAGTATTTTCGAGGCTTTTGCTTGACGTAATCATTTATTCTTGCTATAATTGAGCAGATAAAGTCGCTTTATCGTTTGTCCTGTTGCGAAAATCCATAATTTCGCACCATTTTTTGTGTTTTTTTCGTGGATTCAGGCAAATTGCAAAGCGAAAATATATGCAACAGACAAGGAGGAACTATGAGCTCGGTACCTCGTACGATTACAAATACCCCGACCAAGGTTCGATTCAAGCGCGCCTTCCTTCGGTGGTGGCCGCTGTATCTGATGCTGATTCCCGGGCTTGCGTATTTTGCCATCTACAAATACGCACCTATGGGCGGTCTTGTTATCGCCTTTAAGAAGTTCAACGCACTGAAGGGCATTTGGGGCAGCCCCTGGGTTGATCCTCTGTTCAAGAACTTCAAGCAGTTCTTCGGTTCTCCCGCGAACAGCCGTGTTATTACCAACACCCTGACATTGAGTCTGTGGAAGCTGGCGATGGGTATGTTCCCGTCCCTGATTTTCGCTATTGCCGTGTCCGAGTGCAAAAGCCGCTGGTTCGCCCGCATCACACAGACCATCTCTTACCTGCCCCACTTCTTCTCCTGGGCGGTAGTATACGGTATCTGCCTCGCCATGCTGAGCACAAAGAACGGTGTTGTCAATGTGATGATCAAGAAGCTGGGCGGCACCCCCATCCCCTTTATGACGAGCAACAGCTACTTTCCTGGCGTGCTGATTGGGTCCGACCTGTGGAAGGGCTTAGGCTGGGGCGCTATCGTCTATTTGGCGGCAATCATGAGCATCGATACCAGCCTGTATGAGGCTGCTACCGTTGATGGCTGCGGCCGCTTCCGCCAGATCTGGTATATCACCCTGCCCGGCATCCGCAAGATTTTCATCGTGCTGCTCATCACCAAGGTCGGCAGCATTCTGGACGCCGACTTTAACCAGGTATACATCATGATGACGGACGAGGTCAAGAAGTCCGGCGAAATCATTGATACCTGGGTCTACACCAACGGTATCGGCAAGGGCAATATGTCTCTGGGTACCGCTGTTGGTCTGTTCAAATCGGTCATCAGCTGTATTTTGGTGTTTGGCACCAATATGCTGGCCAGAAAGTGGGACAGTTCGCTATGGTAAAAAGCAAGAACGATATCGCGTTTAATATTGTCGTGTATGCCATCATGCTTATCGTGCTGCTGGTGACGCTTGTTCCCGTGCTGTACGTGGTATCCATGGCCTTCACCCCTTACGAAGAAGTGATCCGTAACGGCGGCTTTGTGCTGATTCCCAAGTCCTTTACGCTCTATGCTTTTGATTACATGCTGAAGGACGGCAAGCTGCCCAGCTCCATGTTGGTTACCGTTCGTCTGACAATCATCGGTACAATCGCCAACCTGATTGTAACGATGCTGACCGCATATCCCCTCTCCCGCCGCCAGATGCCCGGTCAGAAGGTTTTGATGAAGCTGGTCATCTTCACCATGGTATTCAGCGCCGGTGTTATTCCTACCTACTTGGTTGTGAAGGAAACCGGTCTTCTGAACACCCTGGAGGCGCTGTATATTCCCAGCCTGGTAAGCGTATATAACCTCATCATCACGAAGGCCTTCTTCGAAGGTCTGCCGGAGGAGCTGTTTGAGTCCGCCCGTCTTGACGGCGCGTCTGAGTTGGGCGTACTGTGGCGCATCGTTATTCCCATGTCCCTGCCAATCATCATGACGATTGGCATGTACTACGCGGTTGGCCACTGGAACACTTACACCGCCGCCATTTACTACATCACCGAGCCCAAGCTTAAACCCCTTCAGGTTATCCTGCGCGATAAGCTGCGCGCTACCAATATGGATATCACGGCTGAGGACGTTGTCCCGTCGGAAACCATGAAGATGGCCGTCGTTGTGTTCGCAACCGCCCCCATCGTTGTCGTGTACCCCTTCATCCAGAAGTATTTCGTAAAGGGTACCCTGGCCGGTGCAGTCAAAGGCTGATTTCCATTCGATATGTTAAGGCGAAAGCCTGCATATAAATAATTTAAGGAGGAAACCTTAATGAAGCGCATCCTTTCCATCATTCTGGCCCTGGCTATGCTTCTGTCCATGGTGTCTATTGCCGCCATCGCTGAAGAAGAGCCCATCGTAATCAAGGCCGTCACCAACAAGCATGCCGGCGGCATCCCGGACAACCGTGAAGACGACTTCGTCTATCAGGCCATCCTGGAGAAGTTCAACATCAAGCTGGAGCTTGACGACCTGCAGGAATATGACACTGCTCTGATGAACCTCATCAACGGCGGCGATGTTCCGGATCTGATGTTCCTGACCCCCGATATGATGCAGCAGTACGCCGAAGCCGGCTACATCCGCTCCATCAACGAGATTAAGGACTGCGACACCTGGCAGATCATCCTGGATCGTTGGGGCGAGACCGTTGACATCCCTTCCATGTACTATGATGGCGACCTGTACGCTATCCCCATGCTGAACCCCCAGGGCGACTTCTACTATGAAATCTACACCCGTGAGGACTGGAACGAAAAGTATAACCTGAAGAACCCCACCACCATCGACGAGCTGTATGATTACTGCTGCTGGATGCGTGACAACGATCCCGATGGCAACGGCATCGCTGATACCATCGGCTTCACCTGCTGGGGTCTGACCGGTATGTGCGCCATCACCTCCCCCTATGATGTTGCTTTCGGCAACTATCTGCTGGTTCGTGACGGCAAGGTCACCAACACCGTTCTGCAGCCCGGCATGAAGGATGCCCTGGCCACCGTGAAGAAGTTCTGGGATGCCGGCCTGATCGATGCCGGTTGGGCTTCCAACTCCGAATCCAAGGCTACCACCTTCGCCTGCAACGTAGGCGTTGTGGCTATGCCCTGGTCCAACCTGGCTAAGGCTGCTTACACCGAGCAGTACAAGGCTGTGAATCCCGAAGCATCCTACGCTCCCATCGAAGCTTTCTCCGTTGAAGAGGGCGGCGAAAAGCGTTACTCCCTGGCCAAGTATGACCAGAACGTTGGCGAAAAGATGTGCGTTGGCTGCAACGTTGACGATGCCAAGCTGGAAGCCATCTTCACCATCCTGGAGTACTTCTCTCAGGACGGTTACTGGCTGCCTCAGCTGGGTGTTGAAGGCCGTCACTGGGAATATGATGCCAATGGCACTCCTGTGATGTCCACCGTCACCGAAATCAAGGCTGAAGTTAACTACATCCATGAGTATCAGTGGCTGGGCCGTATCGATGCCGAGCATCTGGCCGTTAAGTTCCCCGAGGCTAAGCGCGACGTTGAATTCGGTTTCTCCTACAATCCTCTGACCTACATGAACACCTCCGTCATTGTTCCCGCTGACTTCCCGCTGGCCGATATGGAAGATTACATCAAGACCAACCTGATTGATTTCTTCAAGGGCGAGCGTCCTCTGGAAGAGTACGATGCTTTCGTACAGGAACTGTATGACTACTATCAGTTCGGCGAGTACATGGAACTGGCTACCGAGCAGCTGGTTGCCGCCGGCCTGGCCAACGAATAATCCGGTAAGTCTCATCGGGCACTCCCCCAACGGGGAGTGCCTTTTTTATGCGATAAATTAAGGCTGTGGAGGCGTTTCATCATCATCTCGTGATATCCTTATCTCACCTCCCGTAGGCTCAGAACGGCAATTAACGACCATTTCGCATGGGGCGCTTTTTCGTATTTTCTGTCACGCATTGGGCCATTCGCAGGTACAGAAAAAGACACCGGGGAACGATTCTCCGGTGTCCATATTTTTTGCGTTTGATTTATTCGGCTTTGCGAAGCTTCTTTGTCCAGCGGAAGTAGAAGTAGATGGAAATAATCACACAGCAGCACATCCATCCGACCGGATAACCGAAACCCACCAGGAAGGGGGTGTTCGCGACAAATCGAGTCACGAGGAACAGGTAAACCTGACGGATGGCTACAAAGGCGACAAGCATGATAACCATTGGGCCCGTAGAGTC
>JAZUDA010000057.1:0-6794 GCA_045639455.1 Clostridia bacterium
ATACGTCCCGCTTGTCGGTCAGTCCCACCAGCTCCAGCAGCTCCAGCACACGGTCGCGGATCTGCTTTTTGTTCCGGCCCGTAAACTTCAGGGGGTAGGCCACGTTTTCAAACACGGTGGAGCGGTCCAGCAGGTTAAAGTGCTGGAAAATCATGCCGATGCCGCGGCGCAGCGCGCACTTGTCCTTTTCGGAGAAGCGGCGTCCGTCGGGGCCGTACACTTCCCCGTTTTTGAAGACCATCTTGGTGCCGGCGATGTCCATTTCACCGCTGTCCGGCACCTCCAGCAGGTTCAGGCAGCGCACAAGGGTGGACTTGCCGGCGCCGGAATAACCGATAATACCGTAGATTTCCCCATCCTCAATGGACAGCGACACGTCCTGCACCGCGGAAACATCGCCGCTTTTCAGGTGGAAGGTTTTGTTCAGATTGCGAAGTTCGATCATTTTTTGTTTCCTCTTTTACGTACAAAGCCTTCCCCGCACGGCTGCACGGGGAAGGTGAAAGTTTCAGCGCACGGTTGCGGGATTACTTCAGCAGGCCCGCGGCTTCCTTGATGGCATCGATGCTGTCGAAGTTGTTGGAGTACAGGGTCAGGGGGGCAATGAGGGTGTCGCCGATGACGGTCAGGTCGTAGCCGTTCTTGGCGCAGTCATTGGCCAGGTAAGCCTTGTGCTGGAAGTTGTTCAGGTCAACTTCGCCGGAATTCAGGGCTTCGTTGGGCAGGTTGTACGCGTCGAACTCCACCAGCTCCACATAGATGTTGGCGTTGTTGTCGTCCAGAATCTTCTGCACAACATACCAGGTGTCGTTGTTGGCGCCGCACACGCCGATCTTCACAACGGTCTTGCCTTCCTTGGGGGATTCGTAACCCACGTAATCCTTGTAGTTGTCGGCGGTGATGGTGGGCTCGGCGGCAGCGTCATAGTCGAATACGGGGAAGTAGGCTTCGCTGTAGGCGGCCAGCATGAACTCGGCGACCAGCTGGGTCTGATAAGCTTCCACGATGGTCTTGTAGATCTCATTGTCCTTATCGGCGGTACGGGCCACGATGATGTTCACGTAGGGGTTCTCAGCGCCGTCGGCATCCTGCTTTTCAATCAGCAGGCCGTCCTTGGAGGGGATCAGGCCGTTGGCGGTGGCGTAGGGGCCGTTGATGGTGGAGGCGGCAAAGTCAGCCAGCGTGGAGGGCAGAGTGTTGGCGGCGGTGGGCATGATTTCGATATCGTAGATATATTCGGTAACATCCTTCAGCTCGGGGGTGAAGCCCGCGGCGGGATCGACGGTGATGAAGCCGGCGGTCTCCAGCAGCTTGATGGCACGGGACAGGTTGGTGCCGTCATCGGGAACGCCGATGTAGAGGGGCTCGGCAACGGCGGATACGGCGCTCAGCAGCAGAACCAGGGCGGAAAGGATGGACAGAACGGTTTTCACAGTGCGCTTCATAATAGTACTCTCCTTTGATCGGGTGGATTTTCGTTCCCTTCCGGAAACAGTTTGCATTATAAACCATCTTCGCGATATAAGCAAACACAAAAATAAAATAGCATGCGATAGCATATTCCTATGGATACACAGTAAAAACACGAACATTTAAAAAGCAGGGAAGAAAAATCTTCCCTGCTGTCAAGAATGTATGTTTCGGTAGGGTTACAGTTCCTCCACCGCGACGATTTCGGACATTTCGCTCAGACCGGAGAGCAGCTGGTAGTGGACCTCCCGCTTTTTCAGCTGAAGGGACAGGATGACGCAGGGGTTGTGGTGGTCGCCGGACTTGGTGACCTCCAGATCGATGACCGTGCAGTTGAAGGTCTTGACCTTTTCCACGATGGCGCCCAGATCGTTGGCGTCCTTATATTCCACAAACAGGTTCACCAGCCGGGTATTGGACACGATATAATGCTCCAGCCGGGCGAAGACCAGCTCCGCGCACAGCAGCAGGGCGGTCACGTACACGGCGGCCTCATAGTAGCCCAGGCCGCAGGCCAGGCCCACGATACCGATGACCCACAATCCTGCGGCGGTGGTCAGGCCCTTGACCTGCTTGCGCCGGGTGACGATGATGGAGCCCGCGCCCAGGAAGCCCACGCCCGCGATGACCTGCGCGCCCAGACGGGCCATATCGGTGAATTGGCCCATTTTCAGCACCAGGAACTGGCTGGTGGCGGTGGTCAGGCAGGCGCCGATGGCCACCAGGATATGGGTACGGAAGCCGGCCGGGCGGCGCTTGTACACGCGCTCCAGGCCTACCAGCCCACCGCAGAGAACGGCCAGCACCAGCCGCACCGTGATGCCCAGCAGGTTCAACTCCCGCAAGGGGTTCAGAAAATCAAACATAGCACTCTTTTCCCCTTTCTTACAGCTCTTCGATGGTCAGCACGCAGCCCAGGGAGGACAGCTCCGCCACAGCGCTGGCGTGACGGGTCTTCTCAGGCAGGCGGATGTTGAAAACGGCATTGGGGTGGTTCTTGCCGGAGTCGGAAACCCGGCCCACCTCCACATCAAAGATGTGTACGCCCTTGCCCTTCAGGAAGGCGATGATGGTGCCCAGGTCATCCATCTTTTCAAATTCCACATACATGTCCATGTTGGGAGCGGTGGAAACAACGTTGAACTCCACCTTGGACAGGACGCTGGTGGTAAAAATGACCAGGAGGAAACCGAGCACAGCGCCCTCGAACAGGCCGGCGCCCACGGCGAGGCCCATGCAGGCGGAGACCCACAGACCCGCCGCGGTAGTCAGGCCTTTCACCTGACGGGTACTGGTGATGATGATCGTGCCCGCGCCCAGGAAGCCGATGCCGCTGACGCACTGCGCGCCGAAACGGACCATATCGGTGGAAACGGCGAAGCTCAGTTCGGCGATTCGTTCCGCCCACAGGGTATTGATGCAGTAGTTCAGGTACTGGCTCAGCATCATGGACAGGCAGGCGCCCATCGATACCATCATATAGGTACGGAAGCCCGCGGCACGGTGCTTCCGCCCGCGCTCAATGCCTACCGCCCCGCCGAGGATGACCGCCAGCGTGATTTTGAAAAAAGTGCTGGCCGGGGTAAACTCCCGCATGAAATCCAAAAACATCTCCAAAACAGTACGCACCGCCTTTCGACAGCATACATAATAATAAGTAGTAGGGATAGATTGGGGGATTATAGCACGCTCCGCCGGGAAAAGCAACCTTTTGGAGAAAATTATTTCTCATCGGGCCGGAAACAGACCGGAACGGACATAATAATGCCATTTCGGCCCGGTTAACTTATCTGAAAAAATATTGCATCGTACATTGATATTCTGTTGACAAAAGGAACGAAATGTGCGAAAATAACTGGACAGGATATATCTGTTGTTTCGTTGCCACAACACGAATTGAGAAGCGAGGTTTTTGCCTGTGAGTACTGTTGCGCAAAAAAGGCGGATTCCCATCAGACGGCGTCTCCATCTGACCTGGGTCTATATGAAGCGTCACCCCCTGATGTACCTGATGCTCATCCCCGGCCTGTTCTTCCTGTTTATCTACAAGTTCTGGCCCCTGTACGGTCTGCAGATGGCTTTCCGCAAGTACAACATCTTCGCGGGCGCCAACCCCATGGACGCCATCGCCAAGAGTCCGTGGGTGGGCACAAAGTACTTCGATAAGATTTTTAATTCCGCCCAGTTCTGGCTGGTGCTGAAGAATACGCTGATTATCAACGGGATGAAGATTCTCTTCCTCTTCCCGATTCCGATTATCTGCTCCATCCTGCTGACAGAAATCCGCAACGTCAAGGCGAAGAAGATCATGCAGACCGCCATCTACATCCCCTACTTCTTCTCCTGGGTAATGATTTTCGGTATCTTCTACTCCCTGCTGGGCAGCTATGGCGTGCTGAACAAGGCCATTGTGGCAATGGGCGGGCAGCGTGTTTCCTTCTTCACGGACGTCAAGTGGTTCCGCTGGCTGCTGGTATTCACCGAGGGCTGGCGTGAAATCGGCTATAACACCGTGATCTATATGGCTGCCATCTCCGGCGTGGATACCGTGTTGTATGAGGCCGCCCGTGTGGACGGCGCCAACAAGTGGCAGCAGATTTGGCACGTGACCCTCCCCGGCATCCTGCCTACCATCGTGCTGATGCTGATTCTGAAGGTCGGCTACATTCTGGATACCGGCTTTGAGCAGGTGCTGATTTTCTACAACGCCACCGTATATGAGGTGGGCGATATCATTCAGACCTACGTGTACCGTCTGGGCATGGGCAAGATGGACTATTCCCAGTCCACCGCTGTCGGCCTGTTCAACTCCGTGGTTGCCTTCGTGCTGATTGTCGGTGCCAACACCGTCAGCAAGAAGACGCTCCACCGCAGCATTTGGTAAGGGGGTGTGCGATATGAAGAATAATAAAAAGATTCAGAACACCATCCCCATGGATACCTCCGAAAAGGTCATGCAGGTCATCGCCTATGTGATTATGATCCTGCTGTCCCTGATGGCCATTCTCCCCTGCCTGCACGTGGTATTCAAGGGCATCAGCAGCGGCGAGTCCGTTGCCGCCGGCTCCGTTCTGTTCTGGCCCATCGATCCCCAACTTGAAACCGTGGACTACGTGCTGAACAAGACCGCTTTCTTCAATTCCCTGAAGAACACGCTGATTATCGCGGTTGTCGGTACGGCCATCTCCATGATTACCACCGTGACCACCGCCTATCCTCTGTCCCGTCCCTACTTCAAGGGCCGCGGCCTGATCACCATCCTGTACGTGATTTCCATGGTGTTCTTCGGCGGTATCATTCCCGCCTACATGGTCGTGCGTACCATCGGCATCCTGGATACCTACTGGGCCTGCATCCTGCCCTTCGGCATTGTGCAGTTCAACATGTTCATCATGAAGGCCTACTTCGAGGGCCTGCCCCTGGAGGTTGAGGAATCCGCCTCCATCGACGGCGCCAACGACATGCGCATCCTGTTCTCCATCATCCTGCCCATGTCCACCCCCGTGCTGGCCACCGTGGCGCTGCTGTACGCCATCAACTACTGGAACAACTACTTCCACGCCATGATGTACACCAACTCCAGCTCCATGCGCACCATGCAGCTGTACCTGTACGACATCATCAAGAACTCCGGCGCCATCGCCGAGTCCCTGTACTCCACCTCCTTTGAGGGCAAGAACTTCGCCGCCAACCTGACTACCGATGGTATCACCGCCGCGGCCGTATCCATCTCCATTATCCCGATTATCCTGGCCTACCCCTTCGTACAGCGGTTCATGATCCAGGGTATCACCGTGGGTTCCGTCAAGGGCTGATGCCCCGCTTACTTTCGGTTCCAACCGTGTAAAAGCGGTGGAAAAATAAACAAGGAGGAATGCCTTATGAAAAAGGTTCTCTCTCTGGTTCTCGTTCTGATGCTGGCCCTGTCCATCGTCGCCAGCGCCTCTGCCGAGCTGAAAGGCCCCGGCAATGTTACCCTGAAGCGTCTGGGCTATACCTGCCCCTGGGACGTGAACAATGACTACATGGTTCCGATCATGGAAGAATCCACCGGCTACAAGGTAGACTACTATGCTCTGCCCGCCGAGGATGCTCTGAACAAGCTGGTTGCCGAGGTTTCCGGCGGTGCTGACTACGACGTGGTCAACCTGGAAATCGCCCAGTGGCGTGTGCTGCAGGCCAACGGCGCCCTGATGCCCCTGAACGAGCTGCTGAACACCTATGGTCAGGATATCCTGGCCGGCAACTCTCAGGAAGTTTGGGATGCCCTGACCGGCGATGACGGCGAGATCTATGGCGTACCTTATATGTACCCCCATTCTTCTGAAATCTCCAGCTTCATCGTAGCCCGTAAGGACCTGCTGGAAGCTGCCGGTATCACCGAGCTGCCCACCACCATCAATCAGTTCTATGATATGTGCGTCACCCTGAAGAACTTCTACGGCGACCAGTATATCATCCTGACCGGCCCCCTGTATGCTGCCTCCGAAACCAACCAGTCCAAGTCCATCCCGCGCTACATCACCTCCGCTTTCGGCATCTACTCCGACTGGATGGTTGATGAAGACGGCAAGGTCATCTACTACACCGAGCACAAGAACTACCCCGCTATGATGGAGTTCTTCGCTAAGATGTACAAGGAAGGCCTGCTGGATCCCGAATGGGCAGCCAACACCGAAGCCAACATCCAGGAAAAGTTTGTTTCCGGCAAGGCTATCCTGTGTTGCGGCAGCCGTGCTCTGGTAAACTTCACCACCACTCCTCAGCTGGCTAACCTGGGCATGGATGCTACCACCGAGAACATGGACAAGACCCTGTGCTACATTCTGCCCCTGTCCGGCGAAGACGGCACCTGCGCCTTCATGGAGTCCCAGTCCATCTCCAAGGTATCTGCTATCCTGCGCAATGCCAAGAACCCCGAGGATGCCATGAACTGGATGAACCTGAAGGTTAAGGACCAGCTCTACATCAACATCGGTGTTGAAGGCGTGCACTTCACCTATGATGAGAAGGGTGACATCAACCCCATCAACCCCATCTTCGCCAACGAGCGCGGCGACTCCTACTACTACATCGACTGCACCAACATGTATGACTACGAGCATCAGTGGCCCAGCCGTATCCGTAAGTCCGCCGGTCAGTGGCATGCCTTCAGCGTTGCCACCATGTCCGGTACCATCAAGACCTGCACGAACTACTTCAAGTTCATGCCTGCTGCCGAAGCTTACAACCCCATCAACCCCATCTTCGCCAACGAGCGCGGCGACTCCTACTACTACATCGACTGCACCAACATGTATGACTACGAGCATCAGTGGCCCAGC
>JAZUDA010000058.1:0-2215 GCA_045639455.1 Clostridia bacterium
CCCTTTTCGGCCTTGGGGTTCTGCATCATCACCCGCAGCACCTCAGCGATATTGCCTCGAAGGGTCAGTTCATGAAGCTTAGTCAGATCGCAGCTGACGGAAACAGCCGTCTGCGGAAGCGTTTCGGCAACCGTCTCCAGCAGCTCCAGCACACGGTAGGGGCTTTCGTGAACAACGGCGATTTTCGGTCCGCGTGACATTTGCCGAAGCTTTTCCGAAAGTTCCTTTTTGTTCCTGGGCAGAAAGCCGTAAAACGCGAATTCCCTTGTATCAAGGCCGGATACAGACAATGCCGCGGCCATCGCCGTAGGGCCGGCGACAGCAATAACCTCAATCCCGTTTTGTGCTGCTTCCCGAACAACGACACACCCGGGGTCAGATATCGCGGGCGTCCCCGCGTCCGTTGTGAGGGCAACGTCAATCTGCTCCTCCAGCATGCGGCGGACAATATACTCCCCTTTTCCCGCTTCATTATGCTCATGGCAGGATGTCAGCGGCGTATGAATGTCAAAATGGGCAAGAAGCTTCATTGTGACACGGGTATCTTCCGCGGCAATCAGGGAAACGCTTTTAAGCACTTCAATGGCATGGGGAGAAAAATCAGAAAGATTCCCAATCGGGGTCGCCACAACGTACAAGGTTGGCATACATTCGCCTCCTTTGGCTCAGCATTTTTCAAAGACACGCAATTTGGCGCTTCTGGCGCGAGCATTTCGCTCGATTTCCTCTTTCGATGGAGGAACCGCGCCGCCGGCCAACACTTTTCCCCGGGAAACGCGCCCGCAGGTACAGATAGGAGCCTTGGGAGGGCAAATGCAGGGGTTCACCATTGTACGGAAAGCATCCTTAACAAGCCTGTCCACAAGGGAGTGGAATGTAATTACAAGCAGCCTGCCGCCGGGTTTGAGGCAGTCAACGAAATCGGACAACGCGTCAGACAGAGGGTCCAGCTCGTCATTCACGGCGATACGAATGGCCTGAAATGTTCTGCGGGCCGGATGACCGTCATCTTTGCGGCGGACAGCCTTGGGAATTGCGGCATCCACAACCGATACAAGATCCAGTGTGGTCATAATAGGCTTTTCTTCCCGACGTTCCACGAGAATTTTTGCGATGCGAGCCGCCCATTTTTCCTCGCCGTAGTCCAGCAGGATATTGGTAAGTTCTTTCTCTGAAACGGTCGCGAGAAGCTCGGCCGCAGTTCTGCCGCAGGAGCGGTCCATGCGCATATCAAGTGGAGCATCCTCGTGGTAGGAAAATCCACGGCTTCCTTCATCCAGCTGGAATGATGATACGCCCAGGTCAAGCAAAGCTCCATCCAGCGCGGGGGCACCCGCTTCCTGAAGGAGTCGCTTGGCGTCATGGAAATTGCCATGAATAGCAGAAAAGCCGGGATAGCCGCAAAGACGCGCGGAAGCCGCGCGAATCGCGTCCAAATCCCGGTCAAGACCGTATAATCTGCCATTTTCGCCGGCAAGGCGGAGGATTCCCTCCGAATGTCCCCCGCCGCCCAGTGTACCGTCCGCGTATACGCCGCCCGGACGGACATTCATCCAGCTCATCACTTCGTCAAACAAAACGGGAATATGAGAAAACTCCATGATAAACCTCTTTCATCAAAACAGGAAACAGCTCAAACAGGCAGCCCGAGGCAACGGCGCATTTCGCCGACAAGATACAGAGAACCGGCAGCAATGACAATCCCATCATCCCCTGCCAAAGCCCTGGCCCTGTACAATCCCTCGGCCATAGAAGGTGCGGGACGCGCGTCAACGCCCTTTTCACGAAGGCGGGCCGCGGTCTCCTCCGCGTCCTGACCGCGGTGCTCGTCCGGTACAACTGTAACGGCACGTGGAGCCACGGAGGAAGCGAGAGTCAGCAATTCCTCAGTTTCATGATCCTTCATTACGCCAAAGAGGAGTACGCATTTTTCGTAAGGAAGATATTGCTTCGCATAGGCGGTCAGAGCTTGCCAGCCATGGCCGTTATGCGCGCCGTCCAGCAGAATACGGTCTCCGACCCATTCAAGCCGGCCCGGCCAAACCACATTGCGAATACCCTCCCGCATAGCGTCATGGGAAATGGGCAGAACGGAATTGTTCAAAAGGCTACAGGCAGTCAGGGCCGTTACGCAGTTTCGCACCTGATGCTTGCCCGGCAAAGGAAGCTCAAAATGATTTAGCCTGCCGAACGGTAGCACGGCATCCAGAACAGC
>JAZUDA010000059.1:0-2537 GCA_045639455.1 Clostridia bacterium
GCATTGCCCGTAACGGCAATGCCGATTTGCTGCATATTTTGCGCCGCCGCCAGAACGATGCCGCAGGCAATGCCGCCGATGACGGTATTCCGCCTGCGGGAGGCGTCCGGCTTTTCACCCAGCAGCACAACCGGCAGCACCGCGACGGCGCCCAGAACCAGCCTCAGCCCCGTAAAGGTGAAAGGTCCGATATTATCCATGGCGACCCGCTGGGCCACAATGGACATGCCCCAGATAATTGCCGTTGCCAGTAGCAGCAGATTCGCCCGCGCACGTTTGCTCATTTCCCGTTTTCCTCCTCAACCGCCGGCAGGCTGATGATAAAGGCGCTGCCCTTGCCGATTTCGCTTTCCACCGTGATGTTCCCCCGGCACAGCTCCACAATGCGTTTTACCAGAGGCAGGCCGAGGCCGTTTCCTTTGCTGAAGTGGCTGGCGTCGCCCTGATAGAATTTTTCAAAAATATGATCCATGGTCGTCTGATCCATGCCGGGGCCCTGGTCCCGGATGGTCACCACGTAATCGTCCTTCTTTCTCTGCAGCCGGACGGAGATCGTTCCGCCTCGCGAGGTAAACTTGATGGCGTTGGACAGCAGGTTGATCCACACATGGCTCACCATTTCCTGATTGCCCACAAAGGTGATTTCAGGCAGGTCAAGGTCCCACTCGATTTCCTTTTCCTCCCACTGCGCCTCCAGCAGCAGCACGCAGTTCCGCAGCTGCTCGTCCAGCAGGTATGGCGCCCTGTCCGTCACAATCTGCATGTTTTCCAGCTTGGTCAAAAGAAGGATATTGCTGCTCATGTTGGCAAGCCGGTCGGACTCGGCGGCAATGATATCCACATACTCCCGCCGTTGCTCCTCCGTCAGGTCGTCCCGCTGAAGCTGCCGGGCGAAGCCGCGGATGGATACGATGGGCGTCTTGAATTCATGGGAAAAGGTGTTGATAAAGTCGGAACGAAGCAGCTCCGTACTTTGCAGTTCCTCCGTCATCTGATTGAAGGAGGCCAGCGCCTCCTGCAGCTCGCCGCCCGCGATATCCTCCCGCACCCGGGTGGAATAGTCGCCCTCGGATACGGTGCGGATGGCGTCGGTCAGCTGCTGCAGCGGGTCCAGAAACCGGACGGAAGCGATATAGGCCAGCACCGTGCCCAGCAGCATACTGCTGACAAGGGGCGCGATGGGCATCAGCAGCAGTGAAAAGCCGGGAATGGGCAGAATATTCATCGTCAGAAAAATGGCGCCCGTAATAAAGGTGGAGGTCAGCATGACCA
The DNA here is from genome assembly GCA_045639455.1 of Clostridia bacterium. Classification (GTDB taxonomy): domain Bacteria; phylum Bacillota; class Clostridia; order Christensenellales; family Aristaeellaceae; genus JAZUDA01. The sequence goes on from JAZUDA010000059.1 coordinate 1,273, forward strand.
CCAGCACGAACCCCATGGCCCAGGAACGGAGAGAGTGAAAACGGTTCAAATCCGCGGCACCTCCTTTTCCCTCTATTGTAACGGATTTCCCCTCAGAATGCAAAAGGAAAAGCCCGGTTCCTTTTTTCGGGAACCGGGCAGGAACACAAGCTTTACGACAATTCCTTCTTACCGGTGCACAGCTCGTAATACCGTCCGCCAAGCGCCAGCAGGTCGTCATGGTCGCCGCGCTCAATGATTTCGCCGTGCTCCAGCACCATGATGGCGTTGGCGTTGCGCACGGTGGACAGGCGGTGGGCGATCACGAAGGTGGTACGGTCCTCCATCAGGTGGTCCATGCCCTTTTCAATCAGCCGCTCGGTACGGGTATCGACAGAGGAGGTCGCCTCGTCCAGTACCAGGATGGGGGCCTTGGAAATGGCAGCACGGGCGATATTCAGCAGCTGACGCTGGCCCTGGGACAGGTTGGCGCCGTCGCCCTCAATCACCGTGTTATAGCCCTCGGACAGCCTGGTAATGAAGGTGTGAGCGCTAACCATCTTCGCCGTGGCGATGACTTCCTCGTCCGTGGCATCCAGCCGGCCGTAGCGGATGTTCTCCATGACGGTTCCGGTGAACAGGTGCGTATCCTGCAGTACCATGGCGATATTCTTCCGCAGCTCGTCCCGCTTGTAATCCCGGATATCAATGCCATCGATGGTAATGGAGCCCTCGTTGATATCGTAGAAGCGGTTCAGCAGGTTGGTAACGGTGGTCTTGCCGGCGCCGGTGGAGCCGACGAAGGCAATCTTCTGGCCGGGCTTCGCGTAAAGGGAGATGTCCTTCAGGATGGTCTTGTCCTCATTGTAGCCGAAGGTCACATGCTCCATCTTCACATAGCCTTTCATCTCCGATGCGTCATGGGCGTTCTCGATATCCTCTGCCTCGGGCTCTTGGTCCATCACGGCGAACACGCGCTCCGCGCCTGCCAGGGCGGACATGATGGCGCTCATCTGTTGTCCCAGCTCGTTAATGGGGCGGGAGAAGTGGCTGGAGTAGTTCACGAATACCGCCAAGCCGCCCACATCGAAGTGCCCGAGGGCGCACAGCACGCCGCCCAGACCCGCAGTCAGGGAGTAGCAGACCTTGCTGGCGTTGCCGGTCACAGGACCCATAATGCCGCCGTAGAACTGCGCCTTAATCTGCTTTTCCCGCATATCGGCGTTCAGCAGGGCAAACTCGCCCATGCTGGTCTCCTCGTGGTTGAAGACCTTGATGACCTTCTG
>JAZUDA010000060.1:0-3509 GCA_045639455.1 Clostridia bacterium
CTGCTGCCCGTGATGGGTGCGTACCGTCAGTCCGCCCTGGGGGAGAAGCCGTGCCTTGCCACCGCGGAGGCACGGGAAAGCTACTGCCGCTCCCTGTTCGAGCTGCCGGGGCAGGAGCAACTGTATCTCATCTGCCTCAACGCCCGGCAGGAGGTCATTGCCCGGTGCCTTTTGGGCGAGGGGCATGTGGGTGCCCTGGAAACAAGCGCCCGCCTCAGCGCCCAACAGGCGCTGCAGTATTCCGCCCGGTACGCGCTGCTGTGCCATAACCATCCCGGCGGCACATTATATGCGTCCGACGCGGATGTGGAGGCCACGGCCCGGATTGCGGCGGCGCTGTCCGCCGTGGGTGTGCCGCTGCTGGATCATCTGATTATCTGCGGCGGGGACACGTTCAGCTTTACCGGGGCGGGGCTGATTACGTTTGACAAATAAGGAGGTCGCGTTTCAGCGTGAGAAAATTGAAAAAGGCGGCGGTTATTCTGCTGGCGCTGATTGTTGTCTGTTACGCCGTACTGGTAGCGGCGGTATATGTGATGGAGCAGCGCGCGGTTCCCGCGGGGGACGGCGATTGCCTGATTGTGCTGGGGGCACAGGTGCTGCCCAGCGGCGAGCCCAATCTGCAGCTTCAATACCGTTTGGAAACGACGCTGCGGGAATATCAAAATAACCCGTGCCCCATCATTGTCTGCGGTGCGCGGGGCGATAACGAGCCCTGTACCGAGGCGGAGGCCATGAGCCGCTGGCTGGTGAAAAACGGCGTGCCGGAAACGGATATCCTTGAGGAGGGCGCGTCCTTCAATACACGGCAGAACCTGCTCAACGCCATGGCCATTATGGACGCGCACGGCCTTCATACGGCGAATATCGTCACCAGCGACTATCATCTGGCCCGTGCGCTGGCGTACGCGAAGGATGTGGGCCTGAACGCGGGGGGCTTCAAGGCACCCTGCAAGCCGGGTGTAGGGTACTGGCTGAAAAATCACTGCCGCGAGGCGCTCGCCTGGGTCAAGTACTGGCTGATTTCCGGCCTGGGTATGGAACTGTAAGGAGAACGCAACATGATGGAATTGCTGAAAGCACGCCTGGATGCCGCTGGGATTCCGGCCCCGGATGAGGCGGCGGAAAAGCTGGGAATTTATCACACCCTGCTGCTGGACTATAATCAGCGGATGGATTTGACTGCGGTGCTGGAGGAGAGCGAAATCATCGACCGCCACTATGTGGACTCGCTCCTGCCCCTTTCCATGCCGGGCATGATTCCGGACGCAGGAAAGGTAATCGATGTGGGCACGGGCGCGGGCTTCCCCGGCATGATGCTGGCGCTGTTCCGGCCCGACCTGTCCTTTACCCTCCTGGATGCCCAACAGAAGCGGCTGACCTTCCTGGAGGCGGTGCTGAAGGAAACCGGGGCGAAAAACGTGACCCTCGTCCATGCCCGCGCCGAGGACGGCGCGCGGAATCCCGCCCTGCGGGGGCAGTTTGACCTGGCGGTGGCCCGTGCGGTGGCCGCCATGCCGGTCCTCACGGAGTACCTGCTGCCCTATGTGAAGGTGGGCGGCAAGGCGCTGTGCTGGAAGGGGCCGGGCGCCATAGAGGAGCTGCCCCAGGCATCAAAGGCCGCGAAAATCTTAGGCGGCAGGCTGGGCGAAGCCGTTCCCGCGCTCATCCCGGGCCGGGATTGGCAGCATATCCTTCTGCCTGTGTTCAAAGAGGCATCTACGCCGAAAAAATACCCGCGCAAGGCGGGCACCCCCGGCAAGGAACCGCTGGGTGTGTAAAACAGCACAAAAAAACCGAGGAGGAAGCGATTCCTCTTCGGCGCTTTTTTATCCGCGGTAGGGTCTGATAACGATATCGAACAAATCATTCATCGGGCGGTTGGGGTTGTAGAAGGGATCGCCGCGGTCCAGCTCCTTCTGCCAGCGGCTGTGGAAACGTTCCTCCTCGGAGACAAAGCGCGCCAGCTTTTCCGGGGTATCCTCCATTCCGCGGCTCTTGCTTTCAAAGTGGTATAGCTGTGCCTCAGGTGTCCAGATGATGTGGTATCCGGCGCGGCGAATCTTCATGCATAGGTCCACATCGTTGAAGGCTACGGCATATCCTTCGTCCAGCCCCTGCACCTGCTCAAATACGTCCTTTCGCATCATCATGCAGGCGGCAGTCACGGCGGAGACCTCCTGCATCAGAATGTTTTCGCCGTAGGAGCCGACCGCGTCCCTGTGCGCGCCGCAGTATTTATGCCCGGCAATGCCACCCAGCCCCAGCAAGACACCGGAGTGCTGGACGCTGTCGTCAAAGTAGAGCAGCTTGGCACCCACGGCACCCACATCATGGCGCTGGGCGAACATGAGCATCTTTTCCAGCCAGTCTGGCGTGATGACCTTTGTGTCGTTGTTTAACAGCAAAACGTATTCGCCGCGGCATTGACGGACCGCCCAATTATTGATGGCAGAATAATTAAAATCGCCCCTGTAGGTCAGCACCTGAAGGTCGGGGTTCTCCCGGTAATAGGCGAAGGTGGCCTCCTCGGTGCTGTTGTTTTCCACGATGATTATCTCATAATTACGGTAGGTGGACCGGCGGACGGAGTCGATACATTCCCGAAGCGTGTCGACGCTGTCCTTGTTGGGGATGATAATGCTGACAAGCGGATCACCCTCCACCGGCCAGGTTAAACGGTACATGGTGGGACAGGCGTCTACACTGGTTACATGGGCTTCCAGACCCTCGTAGTCCCGCAGATAATCGTGAACCGCCTTCTGCCCGGCGATGGCGGTGTAAGGCTTGGCCTGTGCGCCGGAGGCGGTGGAGTCCTTATGCGCGCGCCACAGGTAGAGCACATGGGGGATATGCACCACTTTTTCCGCGCAGCGGGTGGCGCGCAGGATAAAGTCGTGATCCTGGCTGCCGTCGTATTCGGAGCGGAACCGTCCGGCCTGCCGGACGACCCGTGCGGAGATAACGGAAAAATGACAGATGTAATTTTTGGTCAGCAGGGTATAGGGGGAATAATCGGGCTTGTAATGGGTGTGGATGATGTTGCGGATATTGGGGGAGAGAAAGGTGGCCTCGTCCGTGTAGATGAAGTCGGCATCCTGCTCACAGATGGCCTTCATGACCTCATACAGGGCGGAGGAATGCAGCAGGTCATCGTGGTCAAACAGGCCGATATATTCTCCCGTCGCCATATCCATGCAGGCATTGGTGTTTTCGGAGATTCCGCCGTTCTTTTCCAGCTTCCGGTACAAAATCCGGCTGTCGGCCTTCGCCAGCGCCTCGCAGTAATCGCGCACCTCACGATGGCTGTCATCGCTGCCGTCCGCGAGACACAGCTGCCAGCCGGTGTAGGTCTGGTTTCGGACGGAGTCTATCATTTCCTTCAGGAAATCGATGGGCGTATTGTACAGCGGCACCAGGATGCTGATACAAATCTCGCGGGGAAATACCGTCTTGCGCTGACGGTGCCGGACCGCGCGGGAGGCTGCCAGCGGATTCTGCCCCTGCAG
>JAZUDA010000061.1:0-6452 GCA_045639455.1 Clostridia bacterium
CACATCTAATATCCGGAGGAATGAAAGAATGAAATGTCCACAGTGCGGACAATGGAATAAAGCGTCACTTCCGCGGTGCTTTCACTGCGGTGCGCCGCTGATTGCTACTGGTGAGGAGCACACCTGGCAGGAGGACCTTCATATTGGCAAACCGAAGCAGTATACGTCTGTCAATGATGAGGGAAAAGTTGAAACAGCCATCGACAAAAGGGATGCCCTGGCGGATGAAATGGATCACCTGAAGCACCGGATTGAGCGCGGTACGGAAGTCCGCGAAAAACTTCGCGCCTTGTCGGAGCAAAAGCAGGATTGGCATCCGGGCGAAAATGTATATTCCGATTATCAGCCGGAAGATGAGCGCTACGGGCAAAAGAAGGAATCCTTTGTTTACCGGGATACGCCGAGGGTAAAGGCCCGGAAACGGAAAGTCAAGCTCATTCTCCGGATTGTCATCATTGCGCTTATCCTCGTGGCGCTCGCCTTCGGCGTCGTGATGTGCATCAAGGCCTATCAGGAAAAACAAGCTGCCTTGAAAGCAGCGAATCAGCCCATTATTTTTTCCTCCATGATGGATGATCTGGCAGCTCATACAATCATGATTCCAGGCGAAGAGGGCGCTACCATCTATATCCGGGAGCTTTATTCCAGCTATATAGTTACCGGCGGGTACGCGACCGTACAGGTGGCAGACCATACCTGGTATGATAACTATGTGGATTATCTGGATGAAAAGCTGACCGTCAACCTGACTCCGTATTTGAAAACATCCTCCGGGCAGCAAAAGCCCCTGGACGTCATTTCCTTCGATGTGGATATTCCGCTTTCTCCGCTGGAGATGCTGTATCCCGATACGGAAATGGAGGAATGCGCCACAACGCTATACACCATTCAGTTTGTTGTCCGGCCTGGCAGTGAAGTGACGGTAAACGGCACGAATTATTCCGACCTGGTGAATGCGAAAACCGGCAAGGTTTCCATTAACCAGACAATCCAACCCATCGGTAATAACGATTTCACGATTACCGTCCGCAGCCAGTATTGCAGAGAACAGGTCTACAACTTTACCATTTACCGTGCGGAGCAATCCATTCCTTTGGATTTGGCTACGGATACGGATGATGACTCTACCACTAACTACATGAAAATCAAGGCCACCACGCTGCCGGGGGCAACGGTGGAGGTTGTAACACCGTATTCAGACCTGGATATTTCTTCCACTGCCGTGGATGGGTCCTTTACCTTCTATGCGTTGTTTGACCACTACGGCGATAATACGGTCACGATTTCTACTTCCTATCCCGGACGCGAAACCACATACCTCAGCTACAAAGTGTCGTATGTACCCGACATCGACAAGTATTCCCGCGCTGCGTGGGAAATGACCGCCGCCCGTGGATATACGGAATACCTGGATAACCCCGTTCGCGCACAGAATCAGCAGATTTATGTCGTAAAAGGGACGATTCAGGAAATCATCTCCAACAAGCCCCAGGTCGCTCAGATCAACGTAGGGACCGAAACAAGCCCGCTGCTTGTGACGCTGACCAACGATACGCAAACCACCTGGGCTGAAGGCACATGGTACAGAATATACGCGGATGGAAGCAGCTCTTATAATGGAACACCGTGGCTTGTGGCACGGTATACCTATACAACTAAATAAGCCCAATATTCAAAGGCAGGCGGAGGATTTCTCTGCCTGCTTTTTTCATGAAAAAACCGCCCCATAGGGCGGCGAAAAGTGCAAATATCACTCGGCGCTTTCTTGGATTTTCTTGTTCATGACCCGAACAATCTGAACGGAAATTTCGAACAAAGCATAAATGGGGATGGCAAGCATAATCTGGGAAACGACGTCCGGTGGGGTCAGAATCGCCGCGACCACAAAAATCAGAAGAAGAACGTATTTGCGGCTTTTCGTCAATGTGGAATATGTCACTTTCCCGTGCTTGGCCAGCATATACAGTGCGACAGGAAGCTCAAACATCAAACCGAAGGGAAGAACAAAGCTTAATACGAAACCGTAGTACTCATCCACACTCCACATAGCCGTGGCGACCCCGTCCGCTGAAGTCCAGAAAAGATCGATGGCCAATGGAAATACATACAAATAGCAAAACGCAACACCGGCCATAAATAACACAAGCGCAATCCAGAACAGCAGCGCAAAGGTCTTTCGCTCTTCTGGATAGAGAGCAGGGGAAATGAATCCCCATATCTGTTGCGTAATCAGCGGCATCGTGCAGACAACGGCACCGACTAAGCAGACCTTCATCTGCGTAAGCAGGGCTTCGCTGACGGCAGTGGCAATGATGTTGATGCCGCGGCTACGGACAGGTGAAAGGATAAAATCCATCAGCGGTGTACAAAAACCGTAAAACAACACCAAAAAGAGCACCACGATGCCGGCAACTGAAACAATCAGCACCTTGCGCAGGGCTTTCACGTTTTCCAAAAACGCTTCACGTTTGGCATTACTCATAGAAATCAGTTTTCTTCTTTTTTCTCGTCTTCGGGCTTGTCATCCGTTTTCTTGATTTCCTTTTTGAATTCACGGATGCTTTGGCCCAGAGATTTGCCGATGCTTCCCAGATTCTTCCCACCGAAAATCAGAAGAACGATAACCAGAATGACAAGAATTTCCAAAATACCGATTCTCATTTGACTACCTCCGAATTTGTAATTCAATCATTTTTTACTTGTTCTGTTGCTTCACGAACGGTCTGCTCCAGTTCCCGGCCAGCCTTCTTGATTTCCTTTTCGACATCCCGGATTTCTTTTGTCGGATCCGCCTCGCGAACAATTTGGTTTAATTCCTTCGCGGTCTCTTTGTACGCTGCCTCTGCCTCATCCAATCCGGTTTCTTCCTTGAATTCAGCCAAATAGGTTTTCATTTTTCGAACGGCACGGCCGATTGCCGCCCCAACCTTGGGCAGGTCCTTGGGGCCGACAAAAATCAATGCGACCAAAAGAATTAAAACCAACTCGGAAAAGCCGATGTTAAACATGAATACCATGCCTCCCAATCGATAACTGATTATATCATACAAGAGGCATGAAAAGCAAGTGCTTCAAGGAATGAAAAAGCGGCACAGAAACGTGCCGCGTGAGAAGAATCAGATATGAAGGAAGGAACGGAAGCAGTCGCAGTATTCCTGCGCGGTTTCTTTCTTGCCGGCCTCGGAGAAAATACGCAGCAGAGATTCTGTGCCGGAAAAGCGGCAAAGTGCGAAGGAATCGTCCTTGAAATATACCTTGCAGCCGTCCTGATAGGATACATGATCGATTTCCTTTCCAAAGTCCGGCAACTGTTTTTCCTGCATCAGAATCCGGTTGATACGGGAATAATCTTCCGGCTGAAAACGGAGATTATCCTCGACCATATGGTATTCGCCGTATTTTTCCGTAAGTTCGTCTATAATCTGGCTGGGCGTTTTCTTGAGGGAACATATCATCTCGACAAAGAGGGCAGCTGCGTAGGTGGAATCTTTGCCGTGAATATGTCCGCGAACCGTCAGACCACCGGAGCTTTCACCGCCAAGAACAGCGTCTTTTTCATCAATCTTTGCCGAAATATATTTGAATCCGACGGGTACCTCATAGCATTTCTCACCAAAGGACGCAGCAACTTTGTCCAGCATATGAGTAGTACCAAGGTTGCGGACAACAGGGCCTTTCCAGCCTTTGATTTCGTGCAGATAATAATACAGCATAACCAGCGTTTCATTGGCATTGATATACCGCCCGTTGGCATCGATGATGCCAAGTCGGTCACCGTCACCGTCCAGAGCAATGCCGAGCTCATATTTACCGGACTTCACCCTGGCTGTAAGCTCCGTCAGGGTCTCGGGAGTGGGTGCCGGCATGCTACCGCCGAAGAGCGTATCACGGTCAAAATGAATAGAGTCGATGGTTGCCCGGGCAGTATAGAGAATAACCATTAGGGCATAGATACCCGAACCGTGCATAGGGTCGAAGAGAATCCGCGGATTCCCGTTGCGGATGGAGGCCATATCAATTTGGGAAATAATATCGTCAAGGTAGTCGTTGAAGGGGGCGTGAAGAGAAATCGCAAGGCCTTTTGCCTTCGCCTCCTGATAAGGCATCACAGGATACTCTGTTACCTGATTGATATACTCTTGCAGCCGGTCCGTCAATTCAACGGGCGCGTCCCGGCCTTCCTCAGTAATCAGCTTTACGCCGTTATATTCAGGAGGGTTATGGCTCGCGGTAACTTGAAGGCCGAAGTGAAGACCGTGCTTCAGCACCGTATGCATCACAAGGGGAGTCGGAACGCTCCGTTTCATCACCCATACCGTGACACCGTGGGCACACAGTACCTCTGTCATCCAATGGGCGGCTTCGTCGGAAAGAAAACGACGGTCGCGCCCGATTACAACGGGCTGATCCAGCTTGTGATCGGCCTTCATCAGACGGTAGACACCCTCCGCCAGTTTTTGAATATTGGATTTGATAAAGTCATCACCGATAATCGCTCGCCAGCCACCGGTACCGAACTGAATCATCTTATCCCTCCGCCTTTCTAAAAAAAGGTTGGATGTATTATAGCAAAACGGCAACAAAAAAACAACCCCTGCACCAAATACAGATGCAGGGGAAAATAAAATGTATTATTCCTTGGCTTTCACCTTGCGAACAGCACGCTTGCGGGCGGGCTTGGGCGGGGTAACGACAGCAGGAAGACCGGTCAAAGCGGAATAGATGCCAAGATACGTCTGGGAGGATCGGCTCCAACTGAAATCGGCGGACATGCCGCGCTGCATCAGCAGCTGCCAAACTTCCTTTTCCTGGCGGTAGTAGAACACGGCACGATGGATCACGTTCAGCATATCATGTGCGTTGTAGTTGAAGAATGTAAAACCGTTGCCATCCCCGGTAAACTCGTTGTAGGACAGCACAGTATCCCGAAGACCGCCGGTCTCACGGACAATCGGAACCGTACCGTACCGCATAGCAATCATCTGGGATAGACCGCAGGGCTCAAACAGGCTCGGCATCAGGAACATGTCGGCACCCGCATAAATCTGACGCGCCAGGGTGCCGTCCATGGCGAACCGGGCAGCCACACGGCCGGGATAGCGCTGTTCGGCCCAGGCAAACAAGTCGGTATACTTGCTATCGCCCATCCCGAGTACGACAAGCTGAACGCCTTCATCCATAATAGAAGAAATAACGCGATCAACCAAATCAAGGCCTTTCTGACCGGTCAGACGGCTGATAATTCCGATAACGGGCGTATTTTCATCAACCTGTAGACCAAGCTTCTCCTGAAGGGCCTTCTTACAGGCAGCTTTGCCGGTCATATCCTTGAGAGAATAATCGGAGGCGATGACTGGATCCTTTTCAGGATTGTAAAGTTCCATATCAATGCCGTTCAGTACGCCGGAAAGGTCCCACCTTCTGGAACGCAACATACCATCCAGCCGTTCCCCGTAATAGGAGGTCTGAATTTCCTCACTGTAAGAAGGGGAAACGGTCGTAATCTTGTCGGCGTAGACAAGGGCAGCCTTCATGTAGTTGGCGCTGCCGTAGCATTCGAGCTGATCAGCGGTGAAATATTCTTCAGACAGATTCAGTACATCGGAAACCTGCTCAATACCGAAGATGCCCTGGTACTGCAAATTATGAATGGTAAATACCGTGCGAATTGCTTCGTAGAAATCCAAATGGCTGTACTGCAGTTTCAACAAAGCGGGAATCATGCCCGTTTGCCAATCGTGGCAATGAAGCACATCGGGCTGGAAGTCAATCAGAGGAAGGGCGTTGAGAACGGCACGGTCAAAGAAAGCAAAACGCTCGTGCTCATCTCCTCCGAGCCCATAAATATAGCTGCGTGCAAAGTAATATTTGTTGTCAACGAAGTAATAGGTTACGCCGTCTTTTTCCAGTGACTCGATTCCGCAATACTGGCGGCGCCAGCCGAGATTGACCTCAAAGTCAACTACATGATGCATCTTATTCTGCCACTCTTCATCAATTGCGCTGAAAAGGGGAAGGATAACACGAACATCATGCCCTTGTGAAGCCAGCACCGGGGCAAGAGCACCTACAACGTCAGCCAAACCGCCTGTTTTGCAAAACGGAACGCACTCACTGGCTGCGAACATAATTTTCATAATATTTTACCTCCTAAAACAGAGAAACTATTTTACTACCTCTCTCATTCTACCATATAAAAGAAAGGAAAGCAAGACTTTTAACGATTGGACAACTTGTCGGTTAGTAAAGCAGGTCTGTAATCATTGTTCGATTTTTTTGATATGTTGCTTAAAGACAAATGCAATCCCGTAACGCATGAGAAGGAAATAGGCGAACATTAGAAAGGAGCATTGTCATTAATTTTCGTTTTTCTATTGACAAATGGGTTTGTTCGTGATATAGTTTTCCAGACCGGAAAACCGGCAAAATCATCATGGGGGAGTTTGACTATG
>JAZUDA010000062.1:0-5074 GCA_045639455.1 Clostridia bacterium
CCTCTTGTTTTGCCAAGTCACAAAAGCATTACATCTCAACAGGTTCTTTATAAGTCGGCACGACAGTCTTCAGCGCATCCTTGACTGCTTGGTCGGAGTCACTCTTTGTCGCGGCTTTCAGGGTATCCAGCTTGCCGGCGATTTCGTCCAGCGTACGTGGAGCATCCCTTTCGATGAAAATCATCTCGTTTTCTGTACGGTCCATCTCCTCGGTCTTGACCAGTAGCTCCTCATACAGCTTTTCGCCAGGACGAAGGCCGGTAGTGACGATTTCGATATCCGTGCCCACAGACAGACCCGAAAGACGAATCATGTTTTCCGCCAGGTCACGAATCCGTACCGGTTCTCCCATATCCAGCACAAAGAGCTCACCGTTGCGCGCCATGGCACCGGCCTCCAGTACCAGAGAACTGGCCTCCGGGATGGTCATAAAGAAGCGGGTAATGCGGTCATCTGTCAAGGTGATTGGGCCGCCCGCGGCAATCTGACGCTTAAAGAGCGGAATCACGCTACCTGCGGAGCCCAGCACGTTGCCGAAACGAGTAATGCTGAAGGTGGTTTTCCCGCGCACTGTTTCATCGGCAGCCGCGTGGCTCTGCACAATCATCTCGCACATCCGCTTGGTGGCGCCCATCACGTTGGTGGGATTGACCGCCTTGTCCGTGCTGACCATCATCATGCGCTCAACGCCGTACTTTTCGCTTAGTTGCACCACATTCAGCGTACCGAAAACATTGTTTTCCACGGCCTCGATACAGTTCTTTTCCATCAGCGGCACATGCTTGTGCGCCGCGGCATGAATCACGATATCCGGGTGATATTCTGTAAAGACCCGTTCCAGACCGATGCGGTTGCAAACGGAGACAATTTCAATGCGGACATCCACTTCCGAACGGTACTTGACCTTCAGTTCCTGCTGAACATCGTAGGCACCGTTTTCGCAGATATCCAAAATAATCAGCTGCTTCGGGTGGCGCTTGGCGACCTGACGGCAGAGCTCGGAGCCGATGGAACCGCCGCCACCGGTAATGAGCACGATTTTATCGCGGTAATACTCCTTTGCCTTAGTGCTCATGACCGATTTCTGCTGACGGAAAAGCAGATCCCCCACGTCAAATTCACGCAGCTGTAGCTTTCCGTTCGAATCAGTAGCTGTTGCAAGAGGATAGTCATAGGTCATCAGCTTCCGGCCGGTTTGCTTATAGAAATCAAACAACTCTTTCCGTTCTTTGGCATCCAGATTCCTGATAGCTAAAACGATTTCCTGCACTTCATAGTGTGCTAGTACTTCGTTATCGATTTCCGACTCGTGCAGGATGGGAATTCCGTTGATGCTTCGACCGGTTTTCACCCTGTCGTTGTCAATAAACAGCACCGGTTCATAGGCAGATGAAGGATTCTGAATCAGATCCTCCATCAGATTGACGCCGATGCGCCCCGCACCGACAATGGCGATATTAATCTTCCGTGCCTTGTCCATATTTTTATTTGGATCAATCTTGATACCAAAGACATGATACGTAAGCTTGCGGGTAAAAGAGGCGGTTTTGGAATGACGACTGCTGACTTCGTACAGATACTGGTAGTATTGCCGCATGCCGAGCGAGCCCAGGAGAATCAACGCAAAGAAACAAAGCGCACGGATGAAACGAGTGCTTTCAATCGGCACAATCCGCTGCACAATGTAATAGACGACACCGGCAATCGTATCCGCCACCATCAGTTTCACATTCAGCATGCTGCGGCCATAGCGCCAGACATAGGAATATACGCCCCACAGATACCGGGAGCAGAACAGAATCGGGGCAGCAAGCAACACATGTCCTAAAATATCCCCGAAGGAGTAAAATTCCGACTTGCTGGGATTGACCAAAAAGACAAACAGAGCAGCAATACACACCCATGCCAGATCGCACAGCAGCAACAGGATGGAATGAACGTTTTTCTTCTGTTTTTTTTCCATACAGACACCCCTTTTCACGGAGCCTGCGTATCGCTCCGATTGGGACGCGTACGGGCAAGCGTTTTTTGTGGTTTGCTTATGGTTTTGCTTTTGTCAGGGAATCGGCATATTTTGTGCCGTACATCTCGGCAAGACGGGAATAGGCCTGTCGCGTACGGAAGGGCCTTGATGACGTATTATGCGCATCGGAAGCTATATAGTCAACCATCTGATGGGACAGCCATCGACGGAGCAAAAGGCCACCAGGAACAGAAAGATGATGAACAACAGTATTCGCGTTCATTTGGATGCAAACGCCATACTGTGTCCGAAGCTTCTTCAACGCACCAGGCTTTCGAAGGCACACATATCGTTCGGCATGGGCGAGAATAACGGAATAGCCGTTCCCAGCCAGCATTTCAAGTGCCAAAGTCAAATCACGGTACGGAATCTGCGGGGAGAACTCCAGCAGGACGGACTTTGTCCCCTCCAGCACCGGCAAATGATGATTTTCCGCATACCAGGCAAGCTGAGGGGTATACAGGATTTCAGCGCCGGAACGCAGCGTCATATCATAATGGCACCGGTCGCAGTAAGCCCTGGCTTCCTCCAGATGATCCCGGTAGGTATCCTGATGAAACTCCTTCATTCCGGGGACAACGTGGGGTGTCGCGTACAGACAGGTCACACCGTTTTCATAGGCGCTGTCCAGCATAGCGAACATATCTTCCCTGCTCTGCGCCCCGTCATCCATGCCGTACACAAAATGGGAATGAATCTCGGTAAAGCCGCTCATTTGCGCTTTTCTGCCTTTTTATCTATGCGCTGATGAGTGCCGCTTTGCTCCGCGGCGCTTTCATACTTGTCGTATTTGTTGTAACCGGAATAATAGTACGACTTGTAGTAGTACCGCTTGCTCATGTAGTCGTTATAGTTGACCCGGTTCAGCGCCACACCCAGAATGGGGCACCCGGTCTGCTCCAGCTGATTCTTCACATCCTGCAGTTCCCGGCGGTGTACGCTGTTATAGTCCACTACAATCAGGGTACCGTCGCATGATTTGGCAATTTCCGCAGCATCAATTACAAGGCCCAGGGGGGCGGAGTCAATCAGGACACAATCCGCCCGCTGCGCCAAATAGTCCAGCAGCTGGCGGAAGCGGTCCGAGTTCAGCAGCTGAAGCGGGTTGGAAACCGTGCGGCCTACGGGCACCATATACGCCCCCGGCACATTGGTCTCGTACAGAACATCGTCCATGGAAGCACGGCCCGCCAGATAATGGGCAAGCCCCACGCCCTGAGAATCCGGGAATTGAAGATGATAAGTAGACGATATCATGCTTCTGCGCAGGTCCGCGTCAACCAGCACCACAGAATGGGCCAGCTCAGCCATTTTGCGCATAACATCCATCGCAGTGGTGGACTTTCCTTCGCCGCTGTGGGAACTGGTAATCAGGATTTTCTTTACATCGGATCCCGAGAAGGAAAGGTTGGTGCAAAGCATATTAATGGCTTCACTCCGGGCATAGTTCCAAGGGGGAAGCTGATCAATCACAATCTGATGCATTAATTCTTCCTCCTTCCGGCGTTTCTGTGTGCGGAATGGACATTCTTGTGCTTGGAGTGAGAAGCCCCCATCGTTTCATCAACCGGGATGGTGGCAAGTGTTGCCAAACCGGTGTATTTCCGGATATCATCGGCCGTCTTATACTTATCGTCGAGCAGCATGATAACCGTCACGATACCGCATCCCAGCAGGCCGCCCAGAATGAACCCCAGCATGACATTTCTCGTTTTGTTGGGGCTGACGGGATTGGCGGGAACCAGCGCGATAGACATGATACTGGGCTTGTCGGTAGCCATGTTTTCGCTGATATAATCGCACACAACATCCGCGTAGGCGTTCGCAATCGCGGCGGCCTCAGTCGGGCTGGCAGATTTGACGGTGATATCCAACATACGGGTATTCGCCGCGTTGGCGACAGAAACCATCTTCTGCATTTGCGTGTATGTGTATGGAAGGTTCAGCTTTGAGATAACTCGCTCGTGTACCTCCCACATGCTGAAGACCTTGATATAGTCGTTCGTCAGCGCGCTACCAATCTGAAGGTCCGACATATTGATGACGGAATCGCTTCGGTTCAGCACATAAATCACGGATGTGGCCTGATACATGGGAGTGACAAAGTAGAACGAGTACACACCCATGCCGATAGCAAACACCAATGCGAGACATACAATCAGCTTCCAGGAATTCAGAAGCCGGAAAAAGAGCTCCATCAAATCAATTTCTGATGAGGCCTCCTGCTGTGCCAAAACAGACCCGTCCGTTTTGCGGGCATCATTTACACTAAGTCCGTTTTCTTTGACTTCTGACATACGCGTTACTCCCCAAACTGTTCAGAAATACACAAAAATCCACCGCGGGAGGCGCGAAACGCCTCTTCGCAGTGGCAGATAAAAATTACTTATCGCTGACAATGGCAATCAAACCGGCATTCTGCTGAACGGCCAGTACCAGGTTCTCAGGCACAACCACCTTGATGCAGCCTTCGCCCAGCTCGTCGCTATCCACGCCGATGCCTTCAAGGGCAACCCACTTGGTTTCGTTCTCTTCGGTAACACCGATTAGCACGATAACCTTCTGATCCACTTCGAAGGGCGTGGCGAACTTCAGGGTAGCGGTCACATCGCCGCAGCCCTCTTCAAAACCGGTAGCGGTCAGGCCGCTGAATTCGTGGATTTCCAGAGAAGCTTCATCGGTATCCAGCATTTCGGTCAGCTTCACGGGATTGTCTTCAACGTCTACAATGTTCTTGAAATAATCGGAAATGGCTTCGGCCTGTGCCAGCTCTTCCAGTACGGTTTCCGCCACTTCGGTGGGAGCGAACTCAATCGCGTGGCCTTCCTCTTCAGTAGCTACGCCTTCCGTCACAGTAGTGGTATTCGCCGGCTGAGCCAGTTCAACCGCCGCGCTGCCGATATCAGCAGAGGTTTTGCTGGGGATGCCTTCCGCCGCAAAAGCGGTAGCGGCAAACAGCATGGAAACGGAGATGAGCAGAGCAACAATCTTCTTCATTACAGTATCCTCCCAATTAATATAAGTCGGATCGTAGCCATGACGTTCTGTGAG
>JAZUDA010000063.1:0-4102 GCA_045639455.1 Clostridia bacterium
ACTGCTTGCCGCCGGCATGGACGGGGCCGCGGACCGGAACCGGCAGGTGTGGGCGTTCCTGATGAACCTGCTGGATCAGATGGCAGTCCTGTTCGGCGATACGCCCATTCCCTGCAAGTCAGTGGCCGATTGGCTGCTCAACGGCATTTCTTCTGCCCGGCTCGGTACGCTTCCCCCCAGGCCTGGGCAGGTCACGGTGGGTGAAATGGGGCATACCCTTGCCCACTCCTCCGAAATCGCGTTCCTGATTGGCCTTCAATCTGACATTCTGTTAAAGGATACCCAAAGTCTGATTACGGACGAGGAGCGGGACAATGTGGAAAGCCTGCTGGGCGCGTCGGTTTCCGTTGGCCTGACGGATGACCTGCGCGGCAGCCTGGCAAGGGCCGACTTCGTGCGGACGGTGGCGCTGGCCGAAAAAGAGCTGTACCTGACATGGGCGCAGGCAAATCTTGCCGGTGCCGGGCTGAGCCCGCTTAGTGCGCTGAGCAACAGTGTCACTGTGCTTCTGCCCGCCCTGAAGGGCACGACCGTCAACCTGCTGCGGATGACTGACCTGCCCGTGCCCGTTTCCGCCGCGAACGCCCTGTCTGATGTGGGAATCCGGCTGCGGAACGCCGCCAAGGACAGCGACAACAGGATGGACCGGGATACCCGCGCCGACAACTGCTGGCGCGCCATCGTAAAAGCGCTGTCCGAGGATTCCCGCACCCGTCCGGCCATGAGCATCCTGTGGGACGACCTGTGCAGAAAGTCCGATATACAGCTGTCCGGCACAACCGCGGAGAAGCTGTACCGGGAGGATACGGTATCCGTTTCCCGCCTGGAAACCTACGCGGGCTGTCCCTATCAGTTCTTTGTGAAATACGGTCTTCGTCCGAAGGACCGTCCGGAGTGGAAAGTATCCAGCATTGAGGAAGGCAATTTCTACCACGCCGTGCTGTGCAATTTTGCCGAATTGGTAAACAAGGAAAAGGAGTTCTGGAACCTGCCGCAGGAGCAGCTGGATACCCTGTTTGACAAAGCTGCGGAGGAACCGCTTCGTCACGAGGATATGCGCCCCATGCACGAATCTGCCAGAACAAAGGCAGGGCTTGATTGGATGCTGCGCAATGCCCGCCGGGCTGCGTGGCTGTATGTGGAACATGCCCGCGAATCCTCGTTTAGGACCATTGCCCAGGAGCAGTGGTTCGGCCGAAACGGCATGCCACCGATCAAGCTGATTCTCAAGGACGGCAGCGTTGTCTGTGTCGAGGGAAAAATCGACCGGCTTGATGTCTGGAATAATGAGGCGGACGGAAAACGCTATGTGCGCGTCATCGACTACAAGAGCGGCAACCACAGCATTGACGCGGCGAAGGTCTGGTTCGGTACCCAGCTGCAGTTGCTGTTGTACCTTTCCACCGCCGAGGCATCGGCCCCCGATACCGTTGCCGCCGGCGCGTTCTACTTCCATGTGGATGACCCGCTGGTTACGCTAAGCAGCGCCAAGGCCGCCGCGGAGGATCAACTGAAGTCAAAGCTCAAGCTGGCAGGCGTTTATCTCTCCGACGATACGGTCGTGGAGGCGCTTGGCAAAGGCAGTATCAAGGTCAGCCAGGATCACAGTAACGCCGTGACGGAGCCGGAAATGAAGTCACTGCTCTGTCTGGCGCGGAGCAGAGCCACCGAGGCCGCGGAAGGCATCCGCTCCGGCTCCATCCATGTGGAGCCGCAGGATGTGAACGGCTCCGACCCCTGCAAATACTGCGAATTTGCCTCCCTGTGCCAGGTTGAAAAGCACGGCAGAAAGCAGCGGCGCAAAAGTATGAAATTTTCCGAATTGAAGGAGAAGGCCGGGAACGCCGGCATATAAAAAAAGCGGGTGGCATGATGCCATCCGTTTTGGTTTACCGGGATTAACGGGATTATTCTTCTTCGTCGCCGAATTCGTCCTTGAAGCGGGTCTTGACCACCTGCACCAGGGAGTCCATCAGATTCTCGTCAACAGGAACAAATTCTTCCATTTCTTCGCCGTTTTCGGTGAAGGTATTAACCTTCATGATATACAGATTCTCCTCGGGAACATCGTTCACATCGATTTCCTCGGCATGGCAGCTTTCGCAGGAGGCACAGCCTTCGCAATCGCCGCAGCATTCCTCATCGGCATCCGTCAGCACCACATATTCTTCACCGTTGTAGAAGAAATATTCCAGCACCTGAAGAACGACCTTGTTGCCGTCCTCGTCAACGCCCTCAATAAAGTCCAATTCCTCATCCTCGTACATTGCAGCATCCTCCTCACGCACCTGATTGGGTTACAACCTCTATCAGTATACAGGATTTTCCCGGTTCGTGCAAGGTGTATCCCGCCTTTGTCTTGTTTTTTTATTGAAAATCGGTTATAATGCAGGTCGATTGTATACAAAATCATCGGAGGTTTGGGGTTATGTATCTTTACGAAACGCACCTTCACACCGCTCAGGGAAGCGCCTGCGGCAAAAGTGAAGGGCATGAATATATCAAGCGCTACCTGGACTTGGGCTTTACCGGTATTTTTGTCACCGATCACTTTTTTCAGGGCAACTGCGCCGTGGACCGTTCCCTGCCCTGGCGCGAACGGGTGAACCTGTTCTGCAAAGGATATGAAGATGCCAAAAACGAAGGTGACAAGCTGGGCCTGGACGTATTTTTCGGCTGGGAACAGCGTTACGCCATGGACGAGTACCTGATTTACGGCCCTCAGAAGGACTGGCTGCTGGAGCATCCGGAGATTGAAACTGCCACCCGTGAGGAGCAACTGAATCTGATTCACGATGCCGGCGGCTGCGTGGTGCAAGCGCATCCCTTCCGGGAGCGGGGCTACATCGAGATGATCCATCTCGCCCCCTACCTGGTAGACGGTATCGAGGGCTGCAACTCCGGCAACACGCCTGAGCAGGATATGCTGGATTGCCGTTACGGCAAATGCCTGAACCTGCCCATGACCGCGGGAAGCGATAACCACCGTGTGGACTCCAAGGAGGACAGCCAGCTTTTCGGTGTACTGCTGGAAAACAAATTGACCTCCGCTAAGGATTTTGCCCGTCTCATTCTGAATCACGCCCCCATCGGCATGCACACCAACGAGGGCCGCGGCGTTTGGGATGAGGAGACGGCGCTCGCTTCCGTCACCACCCCAATCACCGTGCAGGGGCATCATGATGAGGCGACAAGCCTGGACTATCATCTGTTCCTCAAGTAATATAAAAGGAGAAGTGTTCTTATGTATTATCCTCCTTTTCTGAAGCCCGGCGATACCATCGAGATTTTCGCGCCAAGCTCCGGGATTAATCCCGATGCGCCTGAAAGGTTCGAGCTTTCTTTGTCTCACCTGAAGGAAGAAGGATATCGAATCTACGAGACAGACCATGTCCGCACCGGCCTGCACGAGGCCTCCTCTCCCGAAACTCGCGCAAGGGAATTCAAGCAGGTGATTTGCGATAAAAACGCTAAGATGGCGTTCGCCGCTGCCGGCGGCGAATATCTCATCAGCATGCTGCCTTATGTGGATTTTGACGCAATTCGCGACAATCCGAAGCTGATTGCCGGTTTCTCCGACCCCACGGGCTTGCTCTTTCCCATCACCACCAAGCTGGACATCGCCACCCTGTACGGCACAAACGCGGGGAATTATTCCATGACGAGTCTCCATCCCTGCCTGCGCAATGCGCTGGATTTCATTGCCGGCAAATGGCCGGAGCAGCACAACTTCGACCTGTATGAGGCGGAAAAGATTGACGGCATGGATGGCTACAATCTGACCACCTCGGTTGAGTATAAAACGCCCAATGGCCCCGTTGATGTGACCGGCCGGTTGCTGGGCGGCTGTATGGATGTGTTTTTGGAGCTGATTGGCACGCCCTACGCGCCTGTGCCGGAGTTTGTGGAAAAGTACAAGGACGATGGCATCATCTGGTACTTTGATGTGTTTGCCCTGCCCACAGAGGAGGTCTACCGCACACTGTGGCATATGCGTGAGGCCGGCTGGCTGAAGTATGCCAAGGCGTTCCTGTTTGGCCGTGTCCGTTTTCCCCGCACATTGACCGAATCCACCTATGAGGACGATATTCTGAAGTTCACC
>JAZUDA010000064.1:0-3100 GCA_045639455.1 Clostridia bacterium
GATTGCAACCGCCTTGTCACCCAGCAGATTGCTGGCGGCCAGAATGGCATCTGCACCCACACCAGCCTCGACAGTCACCGCGGTATTATCGGAAACAACCAGTTCCGCGCCCGCGTTCATGCCATAGAGATGACCCCTTACGCCGATAATCTTCAGCAGGTCCACAATCGCATCGTCCAGCAGACCGGGAGCAATCTCAATCCCACTGTCAACGATAATCTCTTTTCCGTTCATCCAGTTGTCCAGGACGAAGCCGCCTACATCTGCGGCAAGGCCGGAGAGGGGCATTGCGAAGAGCATCATCGCCAGAAGCACGGCAAGAATCTTTTTCATTGGAAAAACCTCCATATTAGAATTTTTCTTCCGCATTATAGCATAGCGGAAAAAAACATGTCAAGCGTTTCATTACCGCCGGTTTGCCCAGCGTCCGCCCGGTCGTCCGAGCACCTCCGCCATCACGATTCCCCGGGCAGCGTCCGACAGGGTCATGCCACGCGGCTGCCGGGCTTCCGGGATAGGTTCAACCTTCTTCACAGGAACAGCCTCCTGCCCATCGTGGCAGGGATCCAGCCCCTCATGAACCTCATCCGGAATGCTTTCATGGGGCAGGCCGCATTCCAGCTCACTGGGAACGCTTTCAATCATATTCCCTAAATTTTCGGCATTAGGGACATCCTGCGCGTGGGCCGCCATGGGCCGCTGCTGACGCGCCGGCCCGTGGGCGTTTCCTGTCTTTTTCTTTTTATCGGATTTACCGAAAACCTTAGCGGCGAGAAAAATCAGGATAATGATGATGACTTTATCCATGGTCTTCCGACCTTTCTGTTACTTCTCGGGATGAGTTTCCGAAGCAGGCACACCGGACTTCGCGATGGCATCCCGCATTTGGGTATCGGCATCCACATTCTTCAGCTGATAGTAATCCATCACGCCCATCTTGCCTTCACGCAGCGCCTGCGCCATAGCCAGAGGTACCTGGGCCTCCGCCTCAACTACCTTGGCGCGCATTTCCTGTACGGAGGCCTTCATTTCCTGCTCATGCGCCACAGCCATGGCGCGGCGTTCCTCCGCCTTCGCCTGGGCGATGCGGCGATCTGCCTCGGCCTGATCCATCTGCAGCTGGGCGCCCACATTGCGGCCAACATCCACGTCCGCGATATCGATAGAAAGGATTTCGTAAGCGGTACCGGCATCCAGGCCCTTATTCAGTACCGTCTGGGAAATCAAGTCCGGGTTTTCCAGCACAGCCTTGTGGGTTTCAGAGGAGCCGATGGTGGTTACGATGCCTTCGCCTACACGGGCGGTAACGGTTTCCTCGCCGGCACCGCCGACCAGACGCTCAATATTGGTGCGCACGGTCACACGGGCCTTGGCGCGCAGTTCAATACCGTCCTTGGCGATAGCGGCGACAACGGGGGTCTCGATGACCTTGGGGGTAACGCTCATCTGCACAGCCTGCTTCACGTCACGGCCTGCCAGGTCAATGGCGCATGCCTTGGCGAAGGACAGTTCGATGTTGGCGCGCTGGGCGGCAACCAAAGCATCGATTACCTTGCCCACATTACCGCCGGCAAGATAGTGGGTTTCCAGATCGTTCATCGTTACGCTCAGGCCGGCCTTGCGGCTCTTGATCAGCCCTTCGACAAGGGGCTTGGGAGCCACACGGCGGAA
Organism: Clostridia bacterium; assembly: GCA_045639455.1. Taxonomy (GTDB): domain Bacteria; phylum Bacillota; class Clostridia; order Christensenellales; family Aristaeellaceae; genus JAZUDA01. The sequence goes on from JAZUDA010000064.1 coordinate 1,672, forward strand.
GCGCATACCAATCAGGTTGCCGATATTGATATGCACTCCGGCGGCCAGGGCGGAAATCCACAGCCCGACGGGCACCAGGTTCAGGAACAAAATCAGCAGAACAAACAAGACTACCAGCAGAACTACCGTACCAATCATTGCCGTTTCCATGATAAAAATCCTCCAATATTATTCTTGTTTTTCAACGAGTATCGTTTTGCCCTCCGTGCCTGCCACACGAATGGATGCGCCTGCCGGAATGAAGCCGCCTGCTGAGGAAACCTCAACCCGTTGCCCGTTCAGCAGCGCCGTGCCCATGGGGCGAAGCGGGGTAACCGCCTGACCTGCGGTGCCGGGTACGAAGTCTGCCGCCTTTTCCGCAGCCACTTCCTCGTTCCGCAGCACCAGCTCCGTCTTGTCCATCCGCCCTTTTTGCAGGGAGCGTATGCCAAGGAAGACCGTCAGCGTTACGGTCACCACACAGACTGCCGTCACAATCAGCGCCAGCGTTGAGGAGTAGGCGAACCAGGTCAGCACCGCACATGTCAGTTCCAGTGCGATACCGCAGACGCCCGCCACGCCGAAGCCCGGCAAAAAAATCTCCAGTACCATCAGGGCCGTTCCGAAAACGTAGCTCAGAATTATCGGTATCATCGACCGATCACCTCCTTCATGGTATCGTACAGGGTTTGCACATCCCGCCGGTATACTTCCGTCAGAGAACGGTTATAAATCACCGCGGCGGGATGATACAGCGGGAAAAGTGGAAAGCTTTGTCCGTTGGGAAGTGTCACACGTTGCCATGTTCCGTGGCAATCGCCGATGACCGTTTTTTCGCCCATCAGCGCCTGTAAGGGAACATTGCCCAGCGTGACCACGGCGCCAGGACAGACAAGCCCGATTTCCTCCAGCAGGAACGGCGTGAATGCTTTCAGTTCCTCCCGGTTCGGAGGCCTGTTCACCACGCGCCCCGCAGACGAAATACGGGTCGGCCGCCGCTTCACCACATTGGTGATGAAAATGTCTTCACGGGACAGGGCCACTGCGTCGAGGAACTCGGTCAGGTTCTTCCCGGCCTTGCCCACGAACGGGCGGCGCAGCTTCTGCTCCTGCTCGCCGGGGGCCTCCCCCACCAGCAGCAGCGGGGGCGCGTTGTCCGGGCCTTCGCCAAAGACCAGATCGTCGCCCAGCGTTTGCGCCATCCGGCGGTACAGTCCCTCGGGCATTTTCATCGTCCTTTCCTGATGTTATGTTGATTATACCCCGCGGAGCGGTAAAAAAACACCGCGGTTCCGGCAGAATAGCGTCCGCTATTTCTACCGATACGGAAGAAAAAGGGCTTTATCTGGCGGAAAGCGTGATTTGCTCCCGCTCCAGGCCTTCTTTCAATGTCTGCATATCCTGCCAGGCGTCCGCCAGCTTGTCTGCGTCCCGCAGCAGGGCGGACGGA
>JAZUDA010000065.1:0-7648 GCA_045639455.1 Clostridia bacterium
GGGCGAAAGAGGCTTATAAATCATCAGCGTCACCAAGCTGATAGCAGCACCTTTGATGATATTAAAGGCAGGCGTCACGGTCAGCACAAAGCTCCAGCGGCCGGTCACGTGAATGAACGATGGCGCCATGTTCATCAGCACTTCGTCCGTCACGCCATAGAAGGGAATCAGGATGTAATAATTCGCCAAAATTCCCACTGCCGCAAGCGAAAAGGAACCCGCAATCATGCCGATAACGGCACTTGTCCTGGTCTTTTTTCGACTGTAAAGCATGGCGGCCGGCACCACCAGTGCAATGCCCATCAGTAAGTCCGCCAACTCCCCCACGCCGCCCGTGCTTGAATGAAGAAGCCCTGTCAGAGACTTGATCAGACAAATCAGCGCACCTGCGACGGGACCCATCGCGAAGCCGCCGATTAAGGCGGGCAGATTGGAAAAGTCAAGCCGGTAAAAAGCGAATACGGGAATCTCGATGAAAAACAAAATGGCGGATAATGCCGCAAGAATCGCGATACGGGTCATCTGTCGGGTCTTCATAAATGCCTCCTATAGAAAGCACGCCCCGCTTGACCTCAGGGCGTGCATCAAAGGCAGGAATGAATCCCGCTTCATCTTCCATCCAGACTGTACTGTCGGCCCCGGAATCTCACCGGATCGGTCATCATCGCAGATGACTCGCGGGCTTTCACCGCCGGTAGGGAATCTCACCCTGCCCCGAAGAAGCGAATATTAATTAGGAAACCGATGGCATCATACCACAAAAACGTGGCTGTTGTCAATGGAGCGTCAGCCAAGGCTGATGCAATAGGCGCCCACGGGGCGGATGGCCAAAATCCGGCAGCTGCCCGCACCGAAGACCTGCTCCATCGTTTCGGTGAAGCGGGGAACCGTTTCCATGGGAACAAAGTTTAAAGTGGTCCCGGCAAAGCCGCCGCCCTGCACACGCCAGGCACCCTGCCCTTCCAGCATCCGCTGCGCCAGGCACAGGGCCACGGGCAGTTCCTGATGTTCCTTGAAGGCATACAGGTTTTGCAGATACATAAAGCTGGACTGGCCGGAGGAGATGATTTCCTTCAGGAAAGCTGCCACATTGTCATCCCGCAGTGCCTGCACCTGCCGGTCAACCCGGTCATTTTCCGCGAAATAGTGCATTGCGCGCAGCACGGCCCGGTCGGACGTGGCGGCACGCACCTGCGGAAGCTTCTGCAGGAATTCCTGATAGCAGACCTCGCGCAGCACCCTTTTGCCGAAGAACGCGGCCACCTGCTTCATTTCGGCGGGAATGGCGGCATATTCCGCGGTCAGGTTGTCGTGGGAACCGCCGGTAGCCACAACCGCCAGCGCGTACCCTTTTTGGGCGAAGTCATAAGGAACAGGCTCCACCTTGGTGGTCTCGCTCTTGAAATCCATATAGACCAGCCCGCCGGTGGCGCTGCCCATCTGATCCAGCAGACCGCTGGGCTTGCCGAAATAGACGTTCTCGGCGAACTGGGAAATGCGCGCCCGCTCTTCGTTCGTCATGGTAAAGCCGTTGAACAGCTTGTCAAACACGGCGGTCATCATGACTTCAAACGCCGCTGAGGAGGAAAGGCCGCTGCCGGAAAGAACTTCGGACGTAACGCAGGCGTCAAAGCCGCCGATGGCGTAGCCCTTTTCTTTCATACCGGCGGCAACGCCCCGGATCAAGGAAGCGGTAGTACCAATTTCATCAGGCCGGACAGACGTATCCGTCAGGTCCATGGTAATGGGAGAATAGCCCTCGCTCTGCAGATGGACAAGCATATCCTCGCGGCGCGTGACGGCGCAAAGCGTATCCAGATTGATGGCAGCGGCCAGCACCTTGCCGTTGTTATGGTCGGTATGTTTACCGCCGATTTCGCTGCGCCCGGGGGCCGAAATCATCATCACGGGCTTCCCCGCGCCGTACTGGCTGATATGCCACTTCAGCAGGGCAGAATAACGCTCTGCCTGATGAACCAGCATACCTTCCTGCTGACCGTACAGACGGGACAAATCGGAAAGAACCTCCGGGGATTTGAGCTTCATCATCATTTCCACATCGCTTGCCATGTTCTTCCGCCCTCCTTACCGATCGGCGACAGCCTGCCAGAAGGAAACGAAATCGGCAAGACCCGCTTCCTCCAGGCCTTTTTCATAGGCCGCCCAGTTTTCATCGTTCAGCTCCACCTGGCCCATCACGAAACGGCCCAGACGGCTGTCCACATAAGCGCCCAGCACATTCTGCATCGCGGTAATCTTGCTCTGGTCCTCGGCGTTCAGCTTAAACGGCGGGAAGGGCTTCACAACGTAGCTATCCATTTCCACAATGCCGGTAAAAATATTCCGTGAGGAGGCATTGTCGTATGAGAGTTCGAACTCCACCGGCACAAGCCAAGGCATATTGCCCGTATCGGAAACGATATTATTTACCGCGATATCGTAGGCAACGGTATAGCTGTCGCCGTTCCAGTCCCACTTGCCGTCGGTGGTCATGGTGTATTCCACACCCTCAATGCCGGCCAGCGCCAGTCGCCCGCCTTCTTCGGTATATAGGTAGTCCACCCAGGACAGGGCGGCACCCACATCCTTGCACTCCTTGGTAACGGCAAAAGTACCGGGGATGATTTTGCTGTACAGTTCCCTGTACTCCTGCTTGCCTTCATGGGTCAGCGGGGGCAAGAGTACGTAGTTCTCTGCCATGGTGGAGGTCACCAGATTAGCAGGATTGGAGCTCATAATAATCCCGTAGGTAAGCGCGGCTTTATCATCGGAAATCGTCCGCATGGTATCGGCAGTAGTAAAACCGGATTTATCAATCAGGCCAGTAGTATAAAGCTTGTTCAACCAGGTGATGAAGGTGCGGTAATTTTCGCCCACGGCGGCAAAGCAGGCCTTGCCGTTTTCATCCGTGTACATATTGTAGTCGTTGGCGATAATGCCGAAAGCATGGCCCAGGAACTTCAAATCCCAGGGACCGAGGAATGTCAGAGGGATTTCATCCCGCTTGCCGTTCCGGTTGGGATCCTTGTCACGGAACTCGATCAGCACGTTTTCAAAGGATTCCACATCGGTGGGAAGTTCCAGACCCAGGGTATCCAGCCAGGTCTTGTTAATCCACATACAGTTCTGGCTGGCCAGGCCGTTGACGGTCGGCAGGGCAACAATCGCGCCGTCATCCAGCGCGATTTCCTTTTCCCATTCGGGGTTAGCCTGCAGCAGTGCGTAGAAATTGGGCGCGTACTCCTGCAAATAGGGGCGCAGGTCAATCAGCTGGCCTGCCTCATAATACCGAATCTGCTCCGCACTGGTCAGCTCCGCCTTAAAAAACAGGTCAGGCAGCTGATTCATGCTGAACATGGCAGACTTGGTATTCTGCCAGGTTTCATAATTTGTGTACTCCTTAAAAGTAAAGGAAACGCCGGTTTTTTCCGTCATGCGGGAGAAAAAGAGATTAGTATCCCATACATGAGAGGAATCGTCCCCGTCAAAGCCGGCCATCGAGAAAGTTGTGCCGTCAGCAAGGGCAAAGGACGAACACAACAGTAGTGCGGTCAGCAGGGCAAGTACCTTTTTCAACACAGTCAGTTACCTCCGAGTTAGCATTTCACTTTTATTATACAATAGAAATTCAAATATTTCAAACCTTATTCTTGACCGGTTTCAAAAGAAGTGATAAGATTTCCCGGCGGAGGTGATAAAAGCTATGATTAACGCCGTTTTGCTGCTTTCCATGATTCTTCTCTACAACTTCCAGTCTGTATTCTGCAAGCTGTATACCCAGTCCCGTAACCAAAGGGGCAACCTTCATTTCAGCGTCATTTACGGCCTGATTACAGGTATTGTCACGCTTTTCATCGCGAGCTTTTCCTATCGGCCTTCCCTGTTGACCTTCTGTCTCGGGCTAACCAACGCCGTAATTCTGCTGCTGTATAATACATCGCTACAGAAGGCATCCTCCCTGGGCTCTTATGCCTTCATGATGGTCTGTTCCCTTTCCGGTGCCATCCTGCTGCCCATGTTCTATGAGGTGCTGTTTCAGAGGCAGGTGATGGCCTGGTACCGGATTGCGGGCATCGCAGCCATCATCGCGGCGGGAGTCCTGATGAATCTGGAAGGCTTTCACGGAAAAAAGACGGGCAAATTCCTCGCCTGGACCGCTCTGCTTTCCGTCAGTAACGGCATGTACGGCGTCATTATGAACCTGCAACAGGAGAAGATGGCCTTCGCCCAGCGGAACGAGATGATTATCACCACCTTCCTTGGGATGTCCGTCCTGACCTTGATTTCAGGTATCATAAAAGACCGGAAGCCCTTCCTTGAGGACTTCCGGATGGAAAAACGCTCCTGGATTTATCTGCTCGCCAGCGGCATCTGCGCGGTCACCGCGGTAAACCTGCTGCTGTATTCTCTGCAGTGCATAAACCCGATTACCGTCCACGCGGTCAATAACGGCGGATTGCTGATCGTTTCCGCCGTCATGGCGGTGTTCCTTTTCAAAGAAAAGCTGAAATGGAACAGCATTCTTGGCGTTGCCGTCAGCCTGATGGGTGTCATTATGCTGACCGTATAATCAATTATAATCAATAATAATAGCTGATGTACTGTGCCCCGTCGCCCTCCATCAACAGATAGACAATCACACCGATAACGGCCAGCAGGAAAAGAACAAACAGCGCAATCTTCCAGACACTCTTGGGGGATTCGCCGCCCACTTTGCCTGTTTGGCCGTTTATCAGTACGTTGAATTTCCTGTCCTTGAAGGAGAACGCAGAAAGCCACGCCGGCCACAGGACCAGCTTGTAGCGGACATCCCGGTGATTGGCAGAAACAGCTGTGACCCGAGCCTCATCCGCGCGGGACAAAATATCCCTGCGTGCCATATCCTTCAGCTCGTTCTCGATTTGCTCCCGGGCGGTGCTCCAGCCCTCCTGTACCGATACGGCGGGCTTTTCGGAGGCAAAGCCGGACAGATATTCCATTTGGTAGGAAATCAGCTTTGAAGTATCATAGGGATAGACGGAGGAAAGAAGCCTTTGGTTCAACCGGCGGGAGCCGGGAACGGGTACATCGTCAAAATACTTTCCCACCTGCCCCGCCGTCGGACGCCAGTCGGTACGGCGTTCCCGGCGCATTTCGGTATGGGAACGGCCGTTGGAATCGCGTACCTGAACAGGCACCGTGACATAATACCAGTGCCCCTCCTGCCCGACATAGTCCGCTGTCGCGTCGGAATCGTAGGTATAGGTAGGCAGATAGACACCGGCAAGTTCGCCCAGTGCTGCGATTTTTTTCAGTCCGTTGGGGGCGAAATGACGTTTTTTGATCCAGGCGCGGAAGGCGGTAACCGCCTGCTCCTTGCCGATTGAGAAAGGAATCATGCTTTCGGGGGCGATACCCGCGCTGCCCTGTTCCTCCAGCACGTGGGGAGAACCGCAGAAGGCGCAGAATGTGGCGGTGGTATGTTGATCAAGCACCGTTTCCGCGCCGCAGGACGGACACTTGATCACACGCATGGTGTCGCCCCAGTCCGTATTCTGACGCGCGCCGAAAAGATCGTATTCCTCCGGCGTGGTGTATGCGAATTCCACTTTCTTTTCCGTGCCGCAGTAGGGACACTTCATGGTCTGCGTTTCCGGAGTAAAGACCATCTTGCCGCCGCAGGAAGGGCAGGAAAAGCTGCTGGATTCCTCCACCTTTTTCCGCTCGCTCATGATATACGCCTCCCTGTGTCAGCCTCTGCCGAATGTGGCATAGGCGTTTTTCAATATGCCCGGAATGATATCCGCGGACACCGCGTCACGGGCGGCACTTTCATGCTCGATTCGCGCAAGGAACTCGATATTTCCTTCCGGGCCCGTAATCGGGGAAAAGTCCAGCCCGGTGACCTTATAAGAGAAGGAGGGCGCGAATTCCAGAATGCTCCGGATAATCTCCTCATGCACGGCGGGATCGCGGACAACTCCCTTTTTTCCTACTTTATCCTTGCCGGCCTCAAACTGGGGCTTGATCAACGTATAGAAAATGCCCTCGGGGCCCATGATCTGAGCCGCCACGGGAAGAATCAGCTTGATGGAAATGAAGGACACATCCATTACCGTGACCTTCGGGTTCAGCGGTACATCATCGTTGGTCAGGAATCGGGCATTGGTGCGCTCCATCACCGTGACGCGGGGGTCGTTGCGGATTTTCCAGTCCAGCTGACCGTAGCCCACGTCAATGGCGTACACATGGGAAGCGCCGTTCTGCAGCAGAACATCGGTAAACCCGCCCGTGGCGGCACCGATATCCATGGCGATGACGCCCTTCACATCCGCGTTGAAAACGCGAATTGCCTTATCCAGCTTGAAGCCGCCGCGGCTGACAAAGGGGTTCACCGCGCCGCGGAGAATCAGTTCGTCCTCCTCCGTTACGGTTTCGGAAGCCTTCAGCACTTTTTTCTCGCGGATATAGACCATGCCGGCCATGATTTCCGCCTGGGCACGTTCCCGGCTGGGACAAAGCCCCCGTTGAACAAGTGCCACATCCACACGAACCTTTGATGCCATTATCTTTTCTCCTCTTGCAGGAAATGGAGTACTGCCGACGCGATATCATCGGGTGTCATGCCCTGTGACGCCAGCTGCTGCCGGCGCGTCGCGTGCGGGACCGGTGTCAGTGAGACACCGAAGGAATGAAGCAGACTGATTCTTCTGCCTTCATAAAGCCAGGAGGCAATCAGTGATCCGAATCCGCCGGGATGAATCCCCTCCTCCGCTGTGAAAACGGGATCACCGCTTTCCAGCAGGAAGCGGAGCAGTTCCTCGTCCGGCACGGACACAGACGAAGCGTTGTAAACCGCAACGCCGAGCGGGGCAAGCTTCTCCGCCGCCTCGATACATACGTTGGCCATGCTGCCCACCGCCAGAATGGCGGCATCCTTGCCTTCGCGCAGGCACTGCCATTTGCCGGGAATAAAACCCTCACCGCCCGTCTCGGGAAGACTGCGGGGATAACGGATGGCGCATGGAACGCCGCAGGATGCCGCGTAACGGACCTGCTCCCGCATTTCCACGACGCTCATGGGCGCAAACACCCGCAGCCCAGGCATTCCCAGCAAATAATGCAAATCATAAACGCCCTGGTGAGTCTGTCCATCCTCCCCTACGAGCCCCGCCCGGTCAATCATCATGCAGACCGGCAGGTTCTGAAGGCATACATCATGCAGAACCTGGTCATAACCGCGCTGCAGAAAGGTGGAATAGACAAAGAAGAAAGGCTTCAGCCCGGCGCGGGCCATGCCGGCGCACATGGTCACGGCATGCTCCTCCGCGATACCCACATCAAAAATGCGGCCGGGGAGTTTCTCCCGGAATTCACTGAGACCGGTGCCCGGAATCATGGCGGCGGACACGGCAACCACTTTTGCGTCCCGTTCCGCGACTGCCATCAGCTCATCCGCAGCGAGACGTCCCACGGTACTGTACGCGTTTTTCCGCAGGTCGCCGTTCTCCACAAAAAAGGGTGCCGTGCCGTGGAAGGATTCCGGATCGTTCTCCGCCTGACGGTATCCGTGGCCTTTTCGGGTGGAGCAGTGGATGACAACCGGCTCATCCAGATACTTCGCTTTTTTGAAAACAGACTCCAGTTTTTTTATGTCGTGTCCGTCTAC
>JAZUDA010000066.1:0-1519 GCA_045639455.1 Clostridia bacterium
CTCCAGTTCCAGGAAGACTTCTTCCAGGCTGTCGTCTCCCTTGACCTGCTCCATGGTGCCGGGCTTGTTCAGCTTACCCTGCTTGATGATGGCCACCTTGTCGCAAAGCTTTTCGGCCACCTCCAGCACGTGGGTAGAGAAGAAAATGGCACCGCCGTTGTCGCAGACCTCGCGCATCATCTGCTTCAGCTCATGAGCGGCCTTGGGGTCAAGGCCCACAAAGGGCTCGTCCATGATAATCAGCTTTGGATCGTGAATCCAGGCTGAAATAATGGCCAGCTTCTGCTTCATACCGTGGGAATAGGCGGCGATGGGCTGGGCAAGGTCCTTCGTCAGGCTGAACAGGTCGGCGTACTTGCGGATGCGTTCAGCACGAACATCGGACGGGACGCCGAAAACGTCGGCAATGAAGTTCAGGTACTTGATGCCGGACATGAATTCATACAGGTCGGGATTGTCCGGAATATAGGCCAACTGCTTCTTGCAGGTCATGGGATCCGCCTTGACGGAGGTGCCGTTGATGAAGATTTCCCCCTCGTCAAAGCCAAGAATGCCGGCTACACTCTTCAGCGTGGTGGTTTTACCCGCGCCGTTATGGCCGATGAATCCGTAGATTTCCCCGGGAAGAATATGCAGCGACAGATGATCCACAGCCTTTTTATCGCCGTAGACCTTGGTCAGGTCCTGAATTTTCAGCATTGATATCACGAATCCTTTCCGGTCGTCCATCAATGACGATGTAAACGACCGTTAACATTATAGCATATATGTCAAGCAGCCATGTTCAGTATAGCAAACAAAATCAGCAAAAGTCAAGAAAAAAGCCGGGACGAGCGAATGCGCTGTCCCGGCAGAAATATTACCGCAGGCCCTTTTCCTTCAGGCGGGCGATGGTTTCGGGGGAATTGTCGGTGGTGATTACCCTGGCACCCTGCTTCCAGTAGGTTTCCAGGTCATCGGCGGTGCGGACGCAGGCAGGAATCCAGGGTTCAACGCCGCGGGAAATCAGGTACTTTGCCCACTCATCGGGGCAGATGGGCCACTGGGCATCCTTCTTGTCCGGCCACAGGCAGGCACAGTACAGGTATTCCAGCGGGTCGCTTTCCACCTCTCGCATGATGTTCAGCGGATAGTAGCCGTGGGTCTTCAGGCCCTTGCCGTACTTGTCCACCAGGTGCTTGAGCACCTTGGCGTCAAAGCAGTTCATCACGCAGCGATCGAGAATGCCGTATTCCTTCAGCATTTCAACGGTCTTTTCGGCACAGGTAAAGGACTGCTCTTCACCCTCGATATCCGGGTAGTCCTTCAGTTCTACACAGGCCAGCATGGTGGGGTTGTCCGCCAGCAGCTGGCAGAATTCCTTCAGCATGGGCACGGGAGCCTGTACGTTGAAATCCTTGCCGGCGTCCAGCTGTTGCACCTGGGCCAGGCTTTTGCCGGTGATGGGGCCGGTACCGTCGGTGGTACGGTCCACCAGACGGTCGTGCAGCAGCACCAGATAGCCATCGGTGGTCATGTG